>CAITNV010000041.1 GCA_903893855.1 Candidatus Tayloriibacteriota bacterium | reverse complement strand
GCTTCCCTAGAAAACCTATTAATATTTTCTGAGATACTAGAGTTATCTTTTGAATCCAAATTTTGCATATAGCATATTATATCACTTTTTAATTATCATTATTCCTATTTTTATATGTATAATCATTTGTTGATAAAGTAGTTTCCACATAACTTGCATCATGTGCCCTTAGCCGCATACTCAATTCTGATACTAAAGGTATTTCACACACCATAAATTCTCCTGTCCTCTCTGTGAGCAAATTCTGCATCGGATGTAGCCCCAGCTGTAGCACTTTCATGACTGAAACCTCTTTCTATATAATCCTTATATTTTTCGTTTAAAGTTTTACCGTATACTCCTGCAGCATAGTCTCTGTTAGGACCTTCTCTCATCCTACGTTCTTTTTCTTCTCGAATTGGGTTAGGTTTTCTTTCCTGCTTAGGCGCCTCAAGATTCTTTTGGCTCGATGACTGTGCAACATCATGTTTTTGTTGTGGCGCTCTAACACCGTTCTTATTTAATGGAACTCTAGCGTTTACAGGACTTCTGCCACCATCTTTATTTAGCGGAGTAAAATTCCTGGCACTTCTTTGTGTTATTTGCGGGGCATAATTACCATGTAATCTTCCTGAGCGTAATCCCGATGTTATTGATAATCCTGTTTTTCTTCAACTCTTGTTATGACAATTATCACAATAATACCTGCAACTAATTCTAAGGGGACTTCTTGAATTACCGGAATCATGCTAGAAATCCATGAGATAGCCACGACTGCAAGCTTACGTCCGTTGAAAAGACCCATTCCGATCATCCAAAAATAAATACTGGCGCAAATCCAAAAAATTGTGCCTAGAACATCTTTGACAAATGGTATTAAACCGAGAATGTCACATATGAGAGCCAAAAAACGAGGATAAATATTGCAAACCACCCAATACGATGCTTTTTATGTTTTTCTTCATCCATGGAATTTTTCAAATAACCCATGTGGTAAGGATGCAAAAAGCCCACCACATAGGTGATTCCTTGCGGAACCCATAGCAGTTTCCCACTATGACCAGTAACTGTGACCCCATATGATGGGTTCTTTATCCGTTACTGGTTTTTCACCATGCCATAGATTACTCGATGGTTTAGGCTACTTCTAATATTAAGTTGTGATGAAATTATACCACAAAATTTTTTACTTTAGTAATTTAGTTACCAACTAGCCCTCCTAGACTTACAAGAGGGGTTGCGTCATCAATGTGTGTATGAAAATCATACACAAAATGCCAGGAGGAGTGGAGGCGAAACCACCAAGCCCTGTAAGGGTTAAATACTGCCTCTATGCGAGAAAGTCGACAGAATCGGAAGAAGCCCAGATACTCTCGATCGACAGCCAGATCAAGGAGATGATGGGCATGGCCGACAAGGAGTGTCTAGAGATCGTAGAGGTAAAGAAGGAGTCACACTCCGCCAAGGAGGCGGGCCAACGACCAGTCTTCAATGAGATTGTGGAGGAAATCAAGCAAGGTAAATACAACGCTATCCTGACATGGGCAGCCGATCGTATATCAAGAAATGCGGGAGACTTGGGAAGAATCGTCGATCTCATGGATAGCGAAAAGCTCATTGAGATACGTACTTATGGGCAAAAATTCAGTAACAACCCGAATGAAAAATTCCTCCTGATGATTCTTGGATCGCAAGCGAAACTTGAGAACGATAATAAGGTTATTAATGTAAAGCGAGGACTCCGAGCACGATGCGAGATGGGGTTATGGCCATGCACTGCTCCGACTGGATATCTGAATAGCAAAAATGTAGACAAGCGATGTCATGTCGAAGTTGATCCTCATAGAGCACCAATCATGAAAAAGATGTTCGAGAAAGTAGCATATGAAAACTACTCAGGCAGAAAGATACATGCGTGGCTCAAGGATGACCTAAAGTTCAAAACTCGAAACGGCAAAGCGTTCACTTTAAGTAATATTTATCTCACGCTGCGAAATACCTTCTACTACGGCTCATTCGAGTATCCCAAAGGTGGAGGCCAGTGGTATCAAGGAAAGCATGAACCGCTCATAACCAGAGAGTTATTCGACAAGGTGCAGGAAACACTCATGGTATATACGGAGCGGAGCGAGCATAAGGAATTCGCCTTTACCAAGCTCATGACCTGCGGACTGTGCGGATCAGGGATAACGGCTGATGAGAAATTCAAGAAACAAAAAGACGGAACGACTCACCGACATGTCTACTACGGATGCTGTCGCTTCTACGACAAGAACTGCAAATGCGGGTGGATCAACGAAGATGACCTCATCGAACAACTTGCGGTACTCGTGGACAAGATAGACCTCGACGAGATCGGTATGAAGGAAAAAATCAAAGCCAAAGTTGAGGAGCACAAAAAATTCAACTCGAACCTGCTAGGGGTAAAGGAAAAAGCGATCAAGGTGGCGGAGATCGACATACGAAACTATGCAAAATACATTCTGCGAGAATGTAGCATTTGGGAGAAGCGAGAGCTACTGTCATGCCTCAAGAGCAAGCTGAAGATGAATAACAAAGTGGTTAGAATAGTCGGTTAGGAAGTGTCGGCCTGATTATATTTTGAAAAGGGGTTCTTCAGGTACTGGTGGTGGACCCATGAAAATATATGGCGCCCATTTATGACGCTTAACAGTAGTCTTTTGAAATTCCTTATTATCTATTTTCTTATGCATTTCATGCACCTGTTTTGATTTCAAGTTAGAGAAAATGTAATTTGTTGAAAATCTTGCTGTATTCCTATTGAAGTCGTCTACTCGTTTTCTATTTAATTTTATTTTTTGATTCTTGTGTGGAGCATCTCGTAAAAGTATTGCCAATTTTGGGCTTATCGGAATAAACAAAGTCCCGTTACCATATCCCGCATTCATAGCAGGAGGAACAAATACTGGCCGATAAATAGAAATGGGGTTATCGGAAGTAACAAAGACCCTATCTGAATCACTTACTAATAAATGCCAGTGTTTCTGTTCGTAATACCACTGAGCTAGATCACGGGCGACCTCAAGCCCTTGAGCTAGAAAATAACCTTTGTTTCCAAAACTGACCGAATATCTTTTTTCCAAAACAAATTTTTGCTGCTCTTCCAACTCCTTGCCACTCAAAAATATACCTGCTTTCTCATAACTCTTTTGCATCTGATTGATATCAGTAGCCCTAAGAGCCATCATTTCTTTTATTGCCTCTTCTTCCATAGATTGTTGACCATTAATAAATCCAGGAGTCCTAACGGCAAGTAGGGCGACGAAAGCTGCTACAGCAGCAAGGTCTTTGTCTTCTAAATTAATTTCCTCGCTCTCGATGATCTTTTTCAACGGACCTGCTGTGAGCCCCTCAGCGTCTGTGAAGAATTTATCAAGGTCTCTGATATCTGCTCCCGTTTCTTTATCCTTCACAGTGTAAAAATGTTTTTCACTAGCAACGTCCTTTATTCGAGGAGCAACAATCTTATCTTTCATATATTGGTGGATATGAGGAGAATCTTTACCAGGACCTTCTATAGCAAAAGCATCCAGATAGAATTGTGGAACATAGTGATCTTTGGGAATTTTTTGTATCGAGTCAGGCATATTATTTAATCGAAGCGTTCTGGCAATTGGTTAAGATAGTGATCGATTGCACCGACAAAGAATGAGGACATGCTAAGAATCGTCGAGCAGTGAAGAAAGAATTGGAAAATATTACTGCTTAGAAATACAAACCATTCCTTCCTATCTTTTAGTTTCCATGTGTCATCTTTTTGAACACCCATCAATACATTTCTTCCCTCGTAATTATGATGGCCAGTCGCATTCGCTTCTTTATATACGGTCTTAAATATCTTTATAGTGGAAGACTGATCTTTAAAATGCTTTTCTATCATCTCATCTGCACGAGTATAAAAAGTCTTTTGGGTTATATTGGCTTTGCCAGTAAGGCCTGTATCCTCGTCACGAACACCCCATGCTATTTTAGCCAATTCCGCACGCATCTCTTCGAATTTACTATGACTGCTTAAAATCCAGACCAAGTAGCCTAGATGGAAAGGGATCTCCACCATCGCTTTGATATGTACGGCAGCAGCTGCGGCATTGAACTTTATGGCCGAATCTCGAAAAGACTCAGTTAGATATAGCAATCGCATGAGGGACGTCACCAAGTGCATTTCTACACGTTGGGTTATCCATTCTTTGTGAGTTCCTCTATCTGATAGCTTCAACTCATTCTTACAGCGAGATCTCAGTTTTACATAAAACTCTTCTATGTCTTTCCAGTGGCGTTCTTGATCATTCTTAAAAAGTGCCTTGTCAGCGTCCGAATAGTCAAAAGATATTGAGGGTAAAGTCGTATTCATTTACGTATACTAGTACAAAACTGTTTTTTAATCAGCAAAATCCAACCCCGCTAGGAACAGCGGTTTATCACTTGACGATACGCATGAAGTGCTCTGTTGAGCCCTCTCGGTAGGTCTCACTAGCGTGTGCGCCTAGTTGGAATCGAACCAACGACCCACTCCTTAAAAGGGAGATGCTCTACCAACTGAGCTATAGGCGCATTTATTTATTTTGAAACGGATGCAGAAACAAGATACACCTTACCACATTAAAGCGGTAAGTCAAAAGCCAAGAAGCCGGGACCTGAGAATAGGAGCGATACTGCAAGCACGAGCAGGATAATATAGTAGTTAACTCCATCGGTAAGGAAAGCACGATCCTTGACCTTTTTGGAAAGTTTAACTACTAGAATTACCCCAACAAGGAAAGCCATAAGCTGAGTGATGTAGCCAACGACGAGAAGAATTCCCATAATAATCTCAACTACGCCGAGAGCGCGGAATTCAGTCTCTTTGTGGGTGCAAATCTTAGCGTACCCAATCCAAGCAATAGTAATACCCAAAACAACACGTATTAATAGTGGTGCTACAAGTCCGTAATTCAAAAGTGATGGGAAAACGCTTAACATAGGGTATAGTATAGGACATTATGAAGAAAATAACCAGCGCAGGGCCACACTACGAGGTATCGCTACTGCTCCACAATATTCGAAGCATACATAATGTTGGCTCTATATTTCGCACCGCAGATGCTTTCGGGGTAAAGAGAATGTATCTTTCGGGCTATACTCCAGCACCACTTGATAGATTTGGTCGTAAGCGTGCTGACCTCGCTAAGGTTGCTCTTGGTGCTGAGGACAATGTTGGTTGGGAAATTGTGGCTACGGAATTGTCGGCCTTTTTTAAAAGAATTAAGAAAGAGCAGAGTGCAATCATCATCGCTCTCGAGCAGAATGAGAATTCTATAAACTACAAAGAAGTGGGTTCGAAACTTTCAAGTAACCGCGATAAAGGTCCGGTTGAAATCCTTCTCGTTCTCGGTGAAGAGGTGAAGGGTATAACTCCAGAGATTTTATCTTTCGCAGACATTATTGCAGAAATTCCCATGAATGGAATTAAAGAGTCTCTTAATGTATCAGTCGCAACGGGCATTGCACTTTTCGGAATGTTTTAGTTTCCCTCTATGTTATGTGCTGAGGTGTACTAAGATGTACTAAAATAGTTTTTGATGAACATTGCAGAAGTGTGCGCTCCGTCCGCCCACTACCTTACGGGTGATTACACCTGTGCAAGGGCTACCTTTGATGTCTTCGACGCCTCTGGCAACTTTGCTGCGGCCTAGTTTCGTAGGGAAAATAAAAGTACATGGTTTACCAGTCTTACGATACGCTTGGTGTTGGCCTTGGAAACTTCCACGCTTGCCATGAATGTTGCGATAGTCGGACATTGAATCTCCACCGAAATCAATTCCATCTCGCAGAACTGCGAGGATATCCGCATAGAGTTTTTTTAAATGAATTTCATCGATATGGCCTGCTGGCGTCTCAGGATGAATACTTGCTCGCCAAAGGGCTTCATCGCTGTAGATATTACCGATACCCGCGATGACTGATTGATCCATAAGCACAGTTTTAATTTTTCCTTTAGGTTTTCTTGATAAACATTTTAGGAAAACTTCATAACTAAATACTTCATCGAGCGGTTCCGGTCCAATACCTGCAAGGTGCTCCGACTTCATCGCTTCGACTTCATTTATCAGTGTGACCTTAGCGAACTTTCGCATATCTGAGAGCTCAAGAGTCTTGCCATTAGTAAATGTAATAATGAAACGGATAAAACGGTTGAAAGGATCAGCTCGATCATAATCGCCGTACATAATATGACCGGTCATTTTCATATGAACAAGGATGACACTCTCGGTCTGATCTTTTTTAATATGAATAAGAACGTTTTTCGCTCGGCGCGTTACTTTAGTAATAGTCGATCCGGTCAACGCTTTTTTAAAGCCCACGAAGTATTTCGGATCCTTTATCGAATCCTTTCCTGTATGAAATGCACTATTGTAACTAGTCCAGACGTCACGTATCGTGAGTCCTCGTATATGGGAATCGAGACCTGAGACGGTTGTTTGTACTTCGGGGAGTTCGGGCATACAGCTTATAATAGCCGGTTATGCTTTTTTGTTAAGAGTACTGAGCTTACGTAGCTCCTCACGTGCTATTCTCGCATCGCTCCACGGCATATGATGACCATTCGCACCCATAATATATGGATCTGTTCCTTTGCCTGTTATGAGTATTATATCGCCAGTCTTGGCAAGAGAAATTGCTTTCGCTATTGCTTCACGTCGGTCGATGATGACTGTCGGAGTGGTGCCGGCTTGTAATACGCCTTTCTTTACGTCTTCAATGATTTGGTTTGGATCTTCGTCATATGGATCTTCATTCGTAAGGATCACCGTATCACAATAGTGTGCAGCGAGTGCACCCATATCCTTTCGTTTCGCTTTATCACGACCACCACCGGTGCCGCCAAGTACCGCTATCATTTTATTGGTGCGTGATGCTCGTGGATCATGTCTAAAGATTTGATAAAGTTTTTGCAGAGAATCCACGGTGTGAGCATAGTCAATAACGACAGTAAAGTCTTGTCCTTCCTGAATCTTTTCAACACGACCCTTGATACCCTTAAAAGTTCGTATCGCAGTGATAATTTTATCTGGAGCGACACCAAGGGCTTCGGTGGTTTTGATTGCAGCAAGAATATTATAAATATTAAATAATCCAGCGAGATGCGAAGTAACCTGAATACAGTCGTAGGTAAATTCGACACCGTTTGAAAGTAGGGAATATGGCTTGAGATCACCGAGGCAATAGAGCACTTTGATGTCTGCTTTCAAATCAATGAACTTTTTGAGCTCTGGTTCGTCTTTATTAACAACTAATATTTTTTTACTTGAAAAGAGTGGTTTGCGTGGAGAATTTTCAAACTGCGTGCCAATAGCGAGCTTCGATGCAACGTAATTTTCGAATGAACCATGAGCCTCAATATGCTCCGGAGAAATATTGGTCACCACAAATGTATCGATATCAATGAAACGATGTCGAGAGAGTAGGGAACCTTGGGACGTCATTTCGACAACTGCAAAATCACAATGCGCATTCACCGCATGTCGCAAAAAGCCTTGCATGAAGCCACGACCGGGCATCGACATTTTATACATATTTGGAGTCGATTCTTTACCAATTTTGAAACGAATCGTATTTGAAAGTGCGGTCTTGTATCCGGCTTGTTCAAGTATTGCATTCACAAGCTCGACGGTAGAGCTTTTGCCTTTTGTTCCGGTTACTGCTATTACTCGAATTTTACGAGAAGGGAAACGGTAATACACAGCGCTCAAAAATGCCATGGTCACATGGTAAAAAGGCTGGCCGAAACGATATATTTTTTTTGGAATGATTTTCTCGACTGCTCGAAGTATTTTTTCCATAGGTATTATTGCTATTTTATTTACGTATAAGATTTGCTCTACTATCTACCGAGTATTTTCAATGCCGCTTTTACCTTACTGCTTGTATCCTTTATCTTGGTGTCTACTTCTTTCAATGCATCGCGAGCTTCATTGTGATTGTAACCGAGGGATTTGAGAGCTTCGAGGGCGTCTGCATCGCTTTTCATTTCGGTGCGAAGCTTTGCTCGGTGTTCATCGTTCTCTCCGGTCGCCGAGGCATTCTCTACGAGTCCGTCTACTTTGTCCTTGAGTTCCATCACGATCTTCTCGGCCATCTTCTTACCGATGCCACCGACTTTTACCAAGTGTGCAGTGTCGCCACTACGTATTGCAGAGTCGAGTGCTTCGATCGAAGCAACATTGAGCACTCCGAGGGCAGTCTTCGGTCCTATGCCTGATATGGTTATGAGTAATTCGAAATAGTTAAGCTCAGAGAGGGAAGTGAAGCCATATAAATCGAGAGCAGTCTCGCGTACCGCCAGATATGTCCAGAGAGTGACAGTTGAAGCCTTTTGAATTCGATGGGCTGTGTCACCGGTAGTGTAGACTTTATACCCAACACCACCAACATCAATAACGATGTATTTGAGGTCTATGTGGGCTATAGTTCCGGTGAGCTTTGAAATCATATAGTAGTACTTGTATTATAACGGTTTTTTATGATTATGAAAGCGAATTTGAGGGAAATTCGAAAGAAATTCTCAATATATTTGTCTTTTTCTGTAACTTATGGTAGCCTTGTCTCACATATATTAATAAGAAATAACTATGCCGATCACATCTTCAGCAAAAAAAGCACTTCGTTCATCAGACAAAAAGCGCGTATATAACCTACGTACTCGAGCAGCCTTTGACGCACCATTAAAGAAGTTCCGAAAACTCGTTACAGCAAAGGCTAAGAATGAGGCTTCAGTACTTGTCCCTGTCATTTATCAGGCTCTTGATAAGGCGGTAAAGCGTAACTACATCAAGAAGAACACTGCTTCTCGAACAAAGTCTCGAGTGTCAGCGGCTTTGAATAAGATTGCGTAGTCATTAGGCAAAAATTGTGTACAACAAAAAAACTACCTCTCGGTAGTTTTTTTGTTCTTGTGCCTCTGCTAGGAATCGAACCTAGATCTAAAGCTCCGCAAGCTTTTGTCCTATCCATTGAACGACAAAGGCAAAATGACACCCCGTCACATTACCATTAAAAACCCATAACCTCAAGTACCCGTAGAGAAAGTGGTTCTATATGCTCGGTCTCTGCTATATATCGTAAGAGAACTGCGCGCACATCTTCAGGATTAACTTCGTCGATTGGAACTGATATAAACGGCATAAAAAATTTATGGGATTTCAAAAGAATCTTCGGGGTAGGGTGCTTATGATCAATCCAGAATGAGTGAAGGTTGAGAAATGTGTACAGTGTGTCATCGACGACAATACCACGATCGTTGATTTGGTAAAGAATTACACGTGGCACAATTGATGCATGCAGTGAGAGGGCAGTAGCTGAAGCAAGGATAAGGATACCAAAAATGACATTACCAAAAATACACGCAAGCACCGCTCCTGTAACTGCAATAATACCAACTGACCAGTACCAGTCTGGGCTTCTTTTGTAATAATAATGTTCAGGAGCATTCCATTCAATGATGGGTTCCATATGTTTTACGAGAAAAACTTAATGATAATAATCGTTGAGACGATATTTACAATAAAAACTATCACAAGAAGGACATAAACTGATTTTGGAATTTTATTGATGGGTGTCTTCATATTTACTTAACTATATCATGTTTACATGAACCAAACCATGACAACTGTCGATAACTTTGATAGTTTCATGGTTTAGATTTTGATATACTATATATATTGTGATGAACGCATTACCAAGAACCCCTTTTGCCGTAAAGAGGAGAATTTTTATTTTATTTTTTGCCACGCTCATCAGTGGTTTATTCTCTATACTTTCTAACGTAAATTGTGCATATGCTGCGACAGGCATTGTGCAGTTTAGCGTCGCAGCGCCCTATCAGTTTGGTACTGCGGGAAGTTATTTAAGTGATGGTAATACGATAGCTAAACTTTTTGATGGTGACCTTACTACATGGTGGGATGCACCGGCTGCAAACGGTGGCTACGCCGGAGTCGATCTTACAGTTCCCGCAAAAGTAACCGATCTTCTCATCGCGCCTCGTACGGGGTATACCGCTCGAGTCTACGGGGTGCAAATACAAGGTGCTACTACAAGCTCATCAACGGGGCCGTGGACAACGCTCTATACGATTCCTAGTTTCCCCCCGATGTATTCGCAACTACAATACAATGATATTCCGATTAATACTGGTAGCACGTATTACCGCTACTATCGAATTGTGGCTGCAAACACTTTCTATGGTTCGATTGGAGAAATTCGTTTCCTTGGTGTGGCATCGAGCACGACTCCATACATACCAGTTGCTCCGGTTGTAAGTCCTCTTGGAGGAAAATATGCATCACCCACAAAGGTTACGATCACAAGCTCTACAACTGATGCAGCAATTTATTATACGACTGATGGAACTGTACCTGCATTTAGTGGGGGAGTACCACAGGGTACAACTCAGCTCTATACTGGACCCATTCTTGCTACAACAACCGCCACCACTACGGTGGAGGCGATCGCAGTAAGCGCGGGTTCATACGTCTCGGATGTCTCTTTGCCAGCATATTTTAATATTGGAGCTGGTTTCGCTCCGACGAATGGGTGGTTCGATACTTCGGGACATCTCATCGAAGGTCATACGGGAAGCGTTAGCTTTCTAAATGGTAAATATTATTGGTACGGCGAGAATTTTAATGCGAGCGGTACCGAAACTGAACTTCTCGGTGTTCAAGCATATTCATCCCCAGATTTATTAAATTGGAAAAATGAAGGCATGGTTCTCTCTACGGCGGCTGCGTATAAAATTCGTCGACCGCACGTGATATATAATGCCACATCGAGCCTCTATGTAATGTGGGCACGAAACGCCACTTCAGGACGTATTGTTATTGCTACGTCTACAAGTCCGACGAGCCTATTCTCGGTTGCTACGACGACATACAATACTCCAGCAGGTTACGGTAACAACGATATTGATATTTTTATAGAT
>CAITNV010000040.1 GCA_903893855.1 Candidatus Tayloriibacteriota bacterium | reverse complement strand
AACCTGATGGAACGCAGTGTTGAACTGCGTGTAGTTCGCATACGTTTGCAGGTAGTCGATGGAAGGGACATTCAGCGGCACCAGTTCGCCAGTTGAGGCATCCGACCCGTAAAGGGCTAGTACCATTTCGTTGACGTTGGTGGCACCAAAAGCTTGCAGCTTCTGGACGCTTCCCCAGGGGAACACCTGTTTTGCAGGCGTAATCAAGGCTCGCGCCCTGACTTGCCCCTCCGCCGTGACGGCGAAGATGATTCCGACAATTGCTCCCAATAAAGTGAGCAGGTAGCGCACGCTGTGCGCCATCATTTTCGTATTCATTTGCTCCTTCTCCCTCGAATGAGGGTTTTGGTTGTTTGTTCTTAAATCGTAAGATACGTGTCAAAGACACAATCTACCAATACATTAGCAAACTTGACACCATTTTGCAAGTGTGTCAACTAAAAAATGTGGATAACTGGCCTACTATAGCCATATAAATCAGGATGCCCGAGCGCCAAACACGCAAAAAACCAAACTGTCTATTTCTTCACATCCTTCCTAGGAAATAGCCCTTCCGCCAGACTCATCGTGCGCAAGCTCTCGGCGATTTTCTCACTTGTCGACGGCATAATTGGCCTTAGATACACCGCAATCCCCCACAAAGCATCAAGCACGTACACGAGATCAGCCTTCGCTCCTTCGGGGTCGGTCTTCACTTTAATAAAAGGTTTTTTCTCTTGGATAAAAATATCGAGCTTAGTAATGTCGTTCCAGATCACATCACTCGCCAACTGAATATTGTAACTATCAAGATGACCGGCATACTCCGCGTATGCACTGCTCGCTTTCAAATTCATCTCCACCTCCGCCCAGTGCTCGCGCGAGACCGTTACTCCATATGTCGCAGCCATTTTAATAGTACGTGACACGAGATTGCCAAGACCGTTAGCAAGGTCTGCATTAAACGCATCGCGGATCTTGTCCATAGTCACATCAGAATCTTCGAAAGGACTCACGCGCCGAGCGACATAGTATCGCACCGCATCGACACCGAACTCAGCGACAACATCTGCGGGACTAATGACGTTCCCAATAGACTTCGACATTTTTTTACCATCACTTACAATGAAGCCATTGATAATAATCTTCTCTGAGAACGGCAAACCTGCCGCAGCGAGCATCGACTGCCACATTGCAGACTGCTGACGAAGATTGTCTTTACCGCAGTATTGAACTGCCGGCCACCATTTCTCGAACGATGTCGTATTCTCCGGCCAACCAATAGCAGAGAGATAGCTCACGAGAGCATCGAACCACACATACATTACTTGTGCTGGATCATTCGGCACCGGCACACCCCATGGCATCTTCGAAGCGAGTCGTGAAATACTAAAATCCTCCACCCCTCGCTCGACAAAAGCCCGCACCTCACCGAGTCGCGAATCCGGCAACACCAATGGTCGCTTGTAGAGTTCAAGAAGTTGCGCCTGAAACGCACTGGCTTTGAAGAAATAATTCTCTTCGTTAATAAGCTCAAGCTCATAGGTAGGGTGAATCGGACATTTACCATCAACGAGTTCAGAATCAGTCTTCTCAAGCTCGCAACCTACGCAGTATTTTATGGAATAAAACTTTTTGTAAATATATCCTCGCTCATTCACAATAGTCCAGAACTTTTCTGCCGCTGCAATATGATGCGGATCAGTCGTACGCACGAAATTATTCCAAGAAAGATCGAGAAGCTCGCGGAGCACGCGGAATTGTTTGCTAAATCCATCGACATAGGTCTGCGGGTCGATGCCTTGCTCGGTCGCTTTACGATAAATCTTAATGCCATGCTCATCCGTGCCGGTGTTGAAAAAAACCTCATGCCCAAGCTCACGCTTCCACCGCGCAATAATGTCCGCACGAATTATCTCCACTGCAAATCCAAAATGCGGGTCAGAATTGACATATGGCAATGTCGTTGTGATATAAAATGGTTTCATATTTTTTAAATTAAATTACGGGCTCGCGGCGGCATCTAACGGACAACTAGCCGAACAACTTTTAATTTCCCCCTCTCAAGAATGATGCCTTCACCGTGAAGTCGCGCTTGGTCAAGTGGACCATCTGTTGCTACCGCTATGCCATCTACCTTAATTCCCCCTTGTTCCATAAGCTTGCGCGCTTCGGTCTTACTTGCGACGAAGCCAACTTTGATAAGTGCGGCAACGATCGTCATGTCAGTGACAGCGGTACCCGCTACCTCAGTCGCTTTCAACACAAATTCCTCCACTCCCTCAGTACCCTTCTTCTGAAAGCGCTCGACGAAAGCCGTCTGTGCTTTCCCCGCTTCGTCAGCGCCAGCAAAAATAGTTACGATCTCCAGTGCCAACCGCATCTTCGCATCACGAGGGCTAAGGGCCATCACTTCACGAATCTCATCCTTAGACAAATGCGTATTATTCACAAGCAAAAGCTCTATCATCTCATCAGGCTGGGCCATAATCTGACCGTACATATCAGCAGGAGTCTCATGGAGGAATACTCCGGTACCTTTACTCTTCGACATAAGCTCGCCGGTCTTAGGATTCGCCATAAGTGTCACGACCACCACGAATTTCTCCTTATTAAGAAGCCTTTTCTCGAGAGTGCGCCCCGCAAGAGCGTTAAATGTCTGATCCGTCCCACATAGCTCTGCATCTACATCCATCGCCACCGAGTCATACCCCTGCATCAGAGGATAGAGGAATTCATGTAAGTGAATCGGCTTCTTCTCCGACATGCGCTTCTCGAACATATCTCGCTCAAGCATTTGTTGCACGGTAAAGTTCGAAGCGAGAGAAATCATCTCTTCAAGGGTGAGCTTCGAGAGCCAATCGTGATTGTACATAATCCGCGGAGGATTATGCGGATCATCGAAGTTCATAAGTGGCTTGATGAGCTTGATCCATGTATCGACATTGTTCTTGACATCATCGCGAGTAAGTTGCTTGCGTGTCGTTGATTCACCGCTTGGATCCCCAATGCGTGCAGTGAAGTCACCGAAAAGAAGGATGATATCATGCCCGAGCTTACGGAATTTCTCCAAAAGCATGATGTTCTTGGCGTGACTTAGATGAAGCGTCGGCGCTGTCGCATCCATACCGATATACATACGCACTCGATCGCCCGAGAGTAATTTCTCGCGGAAAAGCGCCTTAGTAGGCAATACTTCAACGATAGTGCCACGATCAAGCACTTCGTCGACAAGCTTTGGGTCTGTAACTGTCTGTATCATGGCTATATCATAGCAAAAATCCCGAAAAAACACATATGGGCAACATAATTGAAAAAATAAAAAACCACCAAGCGTTGCGTGGTGGATGTAAATCAGATTACTGGACCGGCTGCAAGTCAAGGCACGGCGCGTAGTGGTTCAGCAACGTGAAACCCACGTACGATGCGGGGTTTCCGTCATTGCCACCACAATACGTCGTAACGATGGCAGACGATGATTCATAACCCCTCGGTAAGCTCATATATTGCACTCCATCCTCAGACCACGTGTTGTAGTTGGACACCCAGTGAAATGAATGAATCTCGACTATGCGCCATCCCTCCCCGCCCAGGACACAACCATTGTCCGACGACATCGTGATAATGTCGCTGTCAGATATTGAGTACGGTCGACCAATATCCAACTTGTACCCGTTCACCATCACGGTGAACCCAACTGTGTTCTGGACCGCATAATAGCTGCAGGCTTTTTGGCCTGCCTTCGCCTTAGTAAGGCAACAAATGCCGACCACCGCCAAGAACAACACCATCGCCAAACGAGCCAATGTATTACTTTTCATGCTAACTATACTGTGTACTACTGAGTTTTGATTACTACAAGCTCCCTAATCGAAGGGCGCTAACGTGTATACCATAATCATAAATGTTGGAAAAGTCAAGGGTGTTGGGTAATGTGTACACACATTTGGCGGTTTCACTAACACACTGCCTGCTGGCACATGCGTCTTGGTCAAAAGCTACTGCTAAAACCATTTAAATATCATGGCTCGATCGAAAGGTCGAGCTTTTTCACTTATATAAAGGCTCTAGCAGAGCTATTTTCGTCGTATTTGACTTATCTATTAAAGTATGTCAATATACAGCAGTAAGTCATTTGACAAAAGATCGGCACAAAAACCGATTTAAAACGCAACAAAAAAGACCGCAACGAAAAATAGAAAGGCCATTAAATGTGGAACAATAAACACTACTTCAGTCTTCACAACTTCCGTCGACATGTCGCGGAAGCTGCAACCATGTACTTCAGAGGGTCACGTAGTCCGGTCGTCAACGGCAGGCGCTACCTCCCCCTCTGGTGGACATCGGGTGAGGTGAGAATATTCACCGAGCAAGGCATAACCGATCCCACGGTGAACACAGTGATCGACATGCTCAAGCAGAGAGCAAATGAGCTTGATTTGAAACCATTTCACTTCAAGGTCTTTGGCCCTCACCCGAGTGCACTACAGCAAGTGCGCGATTCATTGGTACGGGGACAAATCGACCCTTACAAATTCTTCGACATTTGCGTGTCTGAGGACTATCGCGATCAGTCAAAAGGCGGAATGCAACACGCCGACATCGTCATCACCAAGCGAAGCTTCCTCGACGATACCGTCTCTTGGGGAGCGGCGAGTTGGGCACATGGAGCGATGATATTCACCCTTCATGGCGATCGACAGCACCATACGGCCTTTTTGAAAAAGGTCGCTCTGCACGAAGCAAACCATTTATTTGGAATGCCTCTGCACTGTGATCACTATCAAAACGTCGATGGGTACAGATACGACACTCGGTGCAATATGCACTATTGCTGCCCCACCGAAGTACTCTGCCCCAAATGCAAAGACTTCATCACCCAATGGTGGCTGCAGATCGAGCGTGAGTGTAACATTACGAAAGCGTAATATACACCGCCCTACAGTTAGTTAAAGTTCATGTCGCAGGCTATTTTAAGGTACAGTTCGGATATTCACAGGATCAGACAAAAGGACAGATATATATGAAAAAGGTAAAAAATAACCGCAAACTTCTTGACTGAAGAATGCGGTTTCAACTTTTGTAGATATAAAAATTTAATCCACCCGGTTGTACAGGTGGATTTGTGGCCGGTTTAGGGGCCATTGGCGATCAGCTCGTCTTCTTCACGTAGCTGATCTGCGTGATGTCGAAATAGTAAGTGTCATGACCTTCTTTCAGAGCGACGAGCCCGTCCTTGACGGTTACGGTCCCGGTCTTCAAAAGGCCACACTTGAGTCCGATAAGCACAGGGGTGTTGGACAGTTCAGCGTCCTCTACTAATTTTTGCATATTTTTTTTTGGGGGGGGTTCTACGAGCCCGACGTTCAGGCTCTACTGTGTATATACTAGCATATACTAGACTACTTGTCAATAGCCATTTTAGTCCCAAATTTAAGCCCATTTCTCGCCGCTGCCACCCCGACACCCCCTTTTTTTGTTCCCCTACTTCGCCACCACCCCTGGAAGCTCCACGAAGAACGTAGCCCCCTTGTCCCGCCCCTCCGATTCCGCCCAGATTCGGCCATGATGTGCATCGACGATGCCTTTAGCGATGAAGAGGCCGTAGCCGGTTGACTCGACATTGACCTTCACCGAATCCTTCCCTCGTCCGCCCTGCGTGAACAAGAGCGCCTTATCTTCATCCGTTAGCCCCACACCGCTATCCTTGACCGAGAATATGATGCTATGTGGCACGCTCGGATCCACAGAAGACTCTGCGACCGATTGGCGAAGCCTCACCGCTATGCTTCCTTTCGGTGTATAGTGAAGCGCATTTTCAATGAGGTTTTTGAAGACATGGCGGAGCTGTTCTTCGTCACCGTTCACCGTATAGTTCGCATGCCCTTTCATATCGATGACACAGTTCGGCACCGCACCCATACTTCCATCAGGCTCTTTACCCCAACAGGTGAAGTCTATGGTGAGACCTTTATCCTCAGCCACCTTACGATACTCGATGACCATAGCAGCGACGAGGGTCGATACATCGAAGGGTTCCATGGTGTATTTCACAATACCGCTCCGAATGTTCGCCGCATTCAATACATCCTGCACCATAGCCACGCCTTTGGTATCAGATTCGAAGCCCTCCGTGATGAAATGTTTCGCTTCCGGCGTCATATCCCCTGCTTCACCCTCAAGCATAAGGGAGAAAATATTGCGCGATTTGGTAAAGAATCCCTTCACCTGATGCGTAATGAAATGAATGAGCGCAATCTGATTCTCATTCGCTTTCGCCAAATCGTCAGCAAGGGCTTGGATGCGTTCGCGTTGTTGGACTTCGTGCAGAATATTTTGAATTAGAAAACCGCTACCTAGAAGTACAGCTATAAAAAAAGTAAGATTTACAATAATTTGGCTAATTGTACTTGCATATAAAATATTCGCGAAACTAAATATAGTAAGTATAAAAGCAACAAATGCTATTGCAGCTACTTTTATATTAAAAAGATGATGTTTATAAATTGCATAAGAAGTAAAAGCCACGAAAGGAAACACGAATATTGCACCAAAAGGAATGAACTCGTACTGGCCAAAGAAAGCTGGTAAAACAAAGTTTAATAGTAAGATAGATACGAACGTAATTATTATTCCGACAAGTACTGTTAGAAATTGCTTCTGTTCATTAAATTTAGAGTTAACTGTCTTTCTAATAAAATTAGCAATACCAACACCGACCAAGAAAAACACAAGTAAAGCAAACAAAACAATACCCGGACCAACCGAAATCGCTGAAACCCGTCCTACAATCACCTCGCCGATAATGTGATTAAAAATTAGTGGTGTTAGTGTTAACGCCATTACTAAGATAGTAATTGGCAATAATATATATTTATATCGCCTTGAAAAATTTGCTCCACTATTTGGAAATACATACAAAAATTGAAAAAGTGTGAAAGCAAACCCAACCGCTGAAAACATAACTAACCTCAATAATATAATTACGAATGCAGCAGAACTAGATTGGTATGTTAGATAATTAAATATACTCCACATTGAGGCTGAGATAGCGAGATAAAGAAATGACCTATTCGTAACGCTTTTACGATCGTGCAAATATATTACTAAACCCAAAATACATATTGCAGCAACTGTAATACCAACAGACAGTAAATCAAGGTTTCTAATGTGAAGATTTTGTAAAAGCGAAACAAGTTGCTCCTTAATCATTTTTTTTAATTAAAAGGTAATTACCGATACCTGGGAAAAATTTAACATTAGCAGTTTTCATCAACCTAACTCTTGAAATTATAGATTCTTTTTTTTGAAACCTTAGATTTGAAAAAATTTCGGCATTGAAAAAATTTGGATAATTCCACCCGACGATTGTCTGCAGAGGGATGATTGCCATACTTCTATAACCATCATACTCAAATAAATTTTGAGCCCAGTTATCGACCAACTCATCAAATCTACTTAAATAATTAATATCAAGATGATGCCTAAATAAAGAATTATAAACTAGGTCGAAATACTTCTTTGGAAAATGATCACAGATATCAAAAATATTATTTTTACACATAACAACAACAATTTTTTTAGTAGTCACTTTCTGAGACGAAAATATATTACTTGCATTAGCACTCTCAATATCAATAATATCGATTAAATCCTTAATTTCTTTTAAGTTATTTTTTGCAATTTCCCTTGTCGTGTCCGAATTATCAAAAGCGATTATAAGTACTTTTTTAAAACTTATATTAATAATTTTTTTAATAATCTGCAAATCAACCTCCATTCCTCCAGCGCCAAAATTTGCTAGGATAATAGTTTTTCCATCCTTAGCTTTTT
>CAITNV010000039.1 GCA_903893855.1 Candidatus Tayloriibacteriota bacterium | reverse complement strand
TACGATAGTGAATGATCGATGCACCTTGTCGAGAGAGATTGTCCTTAAGCTTCTGCACAGCACGTTCATTTCCGGGGACGATAGATGAAGAGAGGAGTACGGTATCGCGCTTGTTGATCTTGATGTACTTGTGTGTCTTATTCGACATACGCATCATGGCTGCGAATTCGTCACCCTGAGCACCTGTAGCGAGGATAATGATGCGCTCTGGAGGGAACATATCAATCTGTTCTACACCAATAAGTGTGTCTTTTTTAGGCTTCAAAAGCTCGAGCTTCATACAGATCTCGATATTGGTCTTCATTGAACGTCCTTCGACAACCACTTTTTTGCCGTATTTCTCAGCGTATTCGACGATCTTCAACATTCTCTCGAGAAGAGAAGCGAATGTTGCGATAATAAGGCGGCCTTTGGTATTCTTGATAATTTCTTCAATGTTTTTCCATACTTGCTTCTCAGGCATAGAAAAGCCCGGATTCTCAACGTTGGTTGAGTCAGCCATAAGCATAAGCACATTCTCGTCTTTAAACTTAGTATTGTATTCTTCCTCTTCTTTCTCGGTTGGAACTCCGTCTACGTGATCAAGTTTGAGGTCGCCAGTATGCACAATAGAACCGAAAGGAGTCTCAACGATAACACCCATAGCGTCTGGAATAGTGTGAGTAACCGCAAAGAATTTAATTCGAAGTCCACCAAGAGTTATCTTGTCATTCTTCTCAACAATCTTCATATCGAGCGGCTGCTCATGTGGAAATTCTTCTTGACGCTTCTTAATAAGCACTGATGTAAGCATACGTGTGTAGAGCGGCGGATTACCGATACGTGGCATGATGTAAGGAATTCCTCCAATATGGTCGAGGTGACCGTGAGTTATGATGACAGCACGGATTTTGCTTTTTCTTTCTTCGAGGTATTTGGTGTTGGGAAGGATATAGTCGATACCAGGGGTGTTTTCATCTTTAAATTGGAAACCGATATCAATAACGACAATGTCATTACCGAATTCAATAGCGGTCATGTTTTTACCGATCTCTTCCACTCCACCTAAAGGGATGATGCGGATAGAATCTGGAGCGAGAGCAGGAACGGTGTCCTCAACCTGCTTGTGGATCTGAGTCATAACTGGGCGAGCTTGACCTGGGCGCATACCACCGCCTCGCTGTCCGCCGCGCATACCTCCGCGAGATCCTCCGGGACTCATTCTTCGTGGGCCACCACGGCTATCACGCATAGGTGGGCGAGCTCCCATAGGGGCATGGCTATGTGGTGCATGTGAAGCGTGAGCGTGTGCTGCAGTAGCCACAGGTGCAGCTGGGCTTCCAGCCGGCGCTATTGATGTTGGAGCATTTACTGCCGCATCAAGCTTCTTATCGAGTGTCTTATCTGTATTTGTGTCTTGTGAATTCATATATTTTTTTTAAGTAATAATTTTTTATTTATCTGCGCTGTTTACTTCATTTCCTTCTGCAAATATCTTCCATATGTTGTCGGTGTCGATATACCATTTTGATATTCCATTCCATCTGTCGGATGCTGTCTCTATTGAATTTACCTTTTCGATACCGTTAACATTGTTGGGGAGGATATAAATAAATGATGGAGAGTAAATAAAGACTGCGGGTACATCATTCTGAATGATCTGGTCAAACGCTGCATACTTCTGCAGTCGGGTAGTCGGATCGAGGCTCGATCGAGCATCCGCGAGGAGTTTGTCTGCTGCGGCATTGACATACATTGCAATATTAAAACCGGGGTAATTTCTCTGTGATGAATGCCAGAATGGGTATAGGTCGAGATTATTGCCGACTGATTCTCCGAAGAGGAGTGCATCGTATTTTCGGGGAATAATGACGGTTTGATTGAGTTCCCCTTGTTCAAAAACTTTCACGGTTACATGTGCGCCGATTGCTGCCCACTGTGAGACGATCATATCTGCAGCTTGTTTGAGTTCTGGTGAATCAGCAGTGGTTATAGAAAAGGTTAAAGTTGTGGTGCCGGTCTTTTTATCGTATTTTTGATAAATATTTTGAGCGTTTAATGTCCAGCCATCTTTGACGAGGATGGATTTTGCGAGTTCTGGATCGCCATTTGGGTTAAAAGGTGTCGAGAGATTAGCAGAGCTTGTCGCTGTAACTGTGGCTGTTGCTAAGGTTTTTTTCTTTGCAACGGTTTTAGTCGCAGATGTTGGTACGGATGCTGACGGCGCTGATGTCGTCGCTGTACTTGTTGTCGTAGTATTTTGTAGTATCATCGCTGAACTCGTTGCCGTAAGTGCTGCAGCTTCTCCATGCGGGAAAGAACCATCAGGAATAGGGCTATTAATAGCCACGCCATAGCCAGATAATACCTGTGCAACAATTGCATTCTTATTAAGAGCGACATTAAGAGCCTGTCGCACTGCAAGGTCTGCAAGGATTGGTGCTTGATTTTGATTAAAAAATACTCCAAAGATTCGAGGTAGAACTGCTTGAGCTATTTTGGTATCAGGTGAGCTCGAAGCGATAGAAAGTGCATCCTTAGGTGCTATTGTTGATATGCTCTGCACCTCACCATTTTGATATCCAGCAACTGCTGCTGATTCATCAGAATAAAAGTGTACGATTATTTTTGAAATATATGCTGCACCGCCAACATAGTTCGCTGAAGGCACGAGTGTGTATTCAATAGGAATTCCGCCTGAATCACGCGTGATAGTTGAGAATTTATACGGTCCACTACCTACAGGCTGAATATTGTATTGACTAAAGATAAATTCATCGGTACTAACCGTGTTCCAGATATGCTTAGGTAGAATGCCGATAGTCGTATTAGTTAAAAAAGGAGCGTATGGTTGCTTGAGGGTGAAAGAGACCTGATTAGTAGCTACCTTGGTAGCAGTAATATTGACCCAGTTGGCTCCTTGAGGGCTTTTAAGTGAAGTGTTTTTTATTTCATTAATTGTAAAAACTACATCATCTGCGGTAACTGATGTGCCATCTTGGAAATACGCATCAGGCTTGATAGTAAATGTATAGGTTAAACCATCAGGGGATATTGTATAGCTCTGCGCAAGGTCAGGGACGAGCTGGCCGTTTTCGTATTTCATAAGACCTGAATATACAAGAGATGTAAGGTCCTGATCGGTATCACTGAAAGCGAGTACGGGATTGATAAGGCGGGGAAGTCCTACAACACCAACGTCTATTTGACCTCCTTGGGTCGGTACTGGCACCAGAAAATGCTCGTTAATACGAGTCACAAGTGAAATAGTGCTTACGATAAGAATACCTACAAATATAGTAAAAATGACCTTCTCTGTTGCGGAAAAGCTCTGTATCATAGCAAGTAATTTGTTGCTACCAGGAATACGAAATTCTTTTTCTTTTCTTTCTTTCACGTTATTCGTTATCGGAAGTAGGAACTACCGAAATCTAGTTATTTTAGTAATAAATAAAAGTATACCTTTAGTATACGAGATTCAAGAGTGCAGAAACTGCAAATAGGATACCGATGACAATCGTTGCAATGAAGAGAGTTCTCTCAAAACCGCGTCGTGTATGGTGTGCTGAGCTAAAACTGTCGTTTCCTCCGAATGCTCCGCCCATAGCGGCACCAGTCTGCTGCAGTAAAACAACCGCAATAAGCGCGATGGATAGGACTACCTGTATATACGGAAGAATAGAGGAAATTGCCTTCATTGGGGAAAGTATAGCAGGTTTTAAGAGATATGCAAGCTTCGCACAAATTACATAATATTTGCTCGAAAAAAGTAATTGTATTTCAATTTTTTTTGGAGTATATTACACCCATACAAGGCAAAAAAGCCCTTTTATTAGCTTAATTTTTTGCGCATTATGCGTACAATACATAGAAATACAATGAAAAAAAATAACAAAAATACTGCAATAAAAACCCCAGCAAAAAAAAGCCAAAAGGCACCAGCGAAATTAGTGGCGAAAGTTGCTCCAAAGGCTCCAGTTGCTCCTGATGTTACGAGCAACGCTAAACATGTGGTGAATAACACTAAGATCCATCCACTCGGCGATAGAATCCTCGTCCGAGAGATTGTCGCGCCTACAACAGAACACACTACAGCATCCGGAATTATCATTCCTGTCGATGAGAATAGAGACAAAGGCTCAAAGCGTGGCGAAGTTGTTGCTGTAGGCAAGGGAAGATATGAAGATGGTAAGCATATTCCAGTTGCCGTTGAGGCAGGCGACACCGTAATGTTCCAGTGGGGCGATAAGCTCGTTCTTGATGGTATACCTGAAACAGCTGGAACTGATGAAGTCAATTATTACCTTGTTCGCGAATCAGAAGTTCTCGCTCTAATAAAATAATCGTAAGCAACTAATTTAATATATCTAATTTAATTAACTCAAAACATATGGCTAAAAAAATTCTCTACAATGAAGATGCGCGAAAAGCATTGAAAGCAGGTGTTGATGCAGTCGCAAATGCGGTGAAGATCACGATTGGTCCGCGAGGTCGCAACGTTGTCCTCGATAAAGGTTATGGTTCGCCGACTATTACTAATGACGGTGTGTCTATAGCAAAAGAGATTTCACTTAAGGATAAATTCGAGAATATGGGGGCGGAGATCATTAAGGAAGTCGCAACTAAGACCAATGAAGTCGCAGGAGATGGTACGACTACATCAGTTATCCTCATGCAGGCTATTGTCGCTGAAGGAATGAAGCATACGACTATGGGTGTTAATGCTATGGGAGTTCGTGTAGGTATTGAACAGGCTGCACATGATGTTGTGGCTGCACTCAAGCATATCGCTAAGCCTATTAAGACTGATGAAGAGATCAAGCAGGTGGCTACGATATCTGCGGAATCAGCAGAGATCGGTGGAATTATCGCTGATACGATAAAAAAGGTTGGCAAAGACGGCGTTGTTACTGTCGAGGAAGCACAGACTATCGGAGTGGAATCAGAAGTAGTCGGAGGAATCGAGATCGATAAAGGCTACATTTCTCCTTACATGATTACTAATACCGAGCGAATGGAAGCGAGTTATGAAGATCCTGTTATCCTCATCACCGACAAAAAGATTTCTTCTATTAAAGAAGTCTTGCCACTTCTCGAGAAACTTGCTCAGACTGGCAAGAAAGAGCTTGTGATTATTGCTGAAGATGTCGATGGAGAAGCGCTTTCTACCTTTATTTTGAATAAATTGCGCGGTGGCTTTAATGTTCTCGCTCTTAAGGCTCCCGGTTATGGCGATGCTAAGAAAGAAATGCTTGCAGATATTGCGGTGACTGTCGGCGCTACCGTCATATCAGATGATATGGGGCTAAAATTCGACAAAGCAGAATTAAGTGTTCTTGGTAATGCTCGCAAGGTTATTGCTACGAAGGATTCTACTATCATCGTCGGCGGTAAAGGTAAGAAGACTGATATCGATAAGCGAGTTGCCGAGCTCAAGGCTCAGCATAAGGCTGCTGGCGCCAAGAAGGGCGTGTCAAAATATGATCAAGAGAAGCTCGAAGCGCGTATCGCGAAGCTCTCTGGCGGTGTTGCGGTCATCCGTGTAGGTGCTGCTACTGAGACTGAGATGAAATATTTGAAATTGAAGATCGAGGATGCGGTCAACGCTACAAAGGCTGCTATCGAAGAGGGAATTGTTGCTGGTGGAGGAGTCGCCCTTGTAAAGGCTGCGGATCATGTTCGAGGAAGTATGGGCACGCTCTCTGGCGAGAAAAAAATCGGTTATGATATTGTTCTGCGTGCTCTTGAAGCTCCTCTAAAGCAGATTGCAATTAATGCCGGCAAGGAAGATGGTTCAGTCATTGTCGACAAGGTAAAGAATGGTAAAGGCAATGCTGGCTACGATGCACTTAAGGATGAAATGATTGCGGACATGATCGTTGCGGGTATTGTCGATCCGGTGAAGGTGACACGAAGCGGTGTAGAGAATGCTTGCTCAGCTGCGGCAATTTTACTCACCACTGAAGCGGCAGTCGCTGATGAACCCGAGAAAGACAAGTCTGCCGGCGCTCCATCTGGTATGGGAGGAATGGGTGGTATGGACTACTAGTCGTGTGGAAATAAAAAACGTGTGCGTGTGTATTAACTACAAAATGGTGTAATATATACGTATATGAATACTATAAAAAAAGTGGTTCCAGCTCCCGTAGCATGGGCAGTTTTAGCCGGTGTGGTTTTGGGTATTGGTGGTTTTACTATTGGCTCTATTATGTCGGGAAGTGATAGTAGCGTGACCGTGATACCTCAAGGCGTTCCGAGTATCCCTAAGGTAGTAAATAGAGTCGCCAGTTCGACACTTAGTGGTTCTTTAGTACAAACAGCCACGACCTCAATCGACACTCGCAATTGGGCGACGTATACTAACTATGAGTTAGGATTTAGTATTAATTACCCACGAGATTTGGTTGTTGATGCCGGTTCACAGCAGAACACTATAACTTTCAGTTTTCCTTCATCGTATTATACGTCGGTGATGAGCGATGCAGTAAGGGTGAGTGTTGCGGTGAGTGCTACATGCACGCCCGTGCGATCATATACAGATCGGGGTGAAAGTGATGGAGACGTTGTAATGATTAATGGTATTCAGTTTGCTCAAAACTTACAATATGGCATTGGAGCAGGAACATATGACGATATAAAGATATATGATACAAATGAAAATGGTGCATGTTACAGGATCAAGTACTCGTCACATGGAGGTAACAGCGCAGGTGCATTTACTTCGGATCATGCCGAGATGACCATAATCGATGCTGCACATAGTCACGACCATGAAAGAATTATAACTGTTGTAGATGCAATGTTGCAATCATTTAATTTTGCTACAACAGGAGCGGGTCAGGATGAAGCATCGTATGGCAACCCTGCTAATTCAGGAGCGTCGAGTGGTGTCGGTATTGATTTACTTACAATTGCGCCGACTTCACTTTCAACTGGTGGCAATGCATTACTTACGGGTGCTGGCTTTAGTGGGCACGATACTATCGTCTGGATATCAAATGGCACAGTCAAAGGAGTGGTGTGGGGAGGCATGCCAACAAGTGATTCAAGTTTGTCGGTTACAATTCCAGCAAAAGCCTGTACGGTTTATACCGGTGCATCAGGGATGGCTTGTCCTTCGTATCTTGTTATTAAGTCAGGGCTTTATACTGTTTTTGTCTCGAATCAAAACGGAACGACTGACCCTGTTTACCTTACTATTCAATAATAGTTAAATTGATAGGAGAGGTGTTAATAGACCCCCCAGTCAAAAATTGTGGTAAAATACTAACATTAATTAATTACATTTATATGAATACAATAATTATTATTTTTGCAGTTATCATCGTTGCACTTCTGTGGGCGGTATTTATGTATAACAATATCGTTCGAATGATTAATCGAGCGAAGGAAGCGTGGGCAGATATTGACGTGCAGTTAAAGCGACGTTATGACCTTATTCCCAATCTCGTTGCGACAGTGAAGGGTTACGCCACACACGAAAGTAGTGCATTCGAAAATGTGACCAAAGCTCGCGCAGCTGCAATGGGTGCAGGAACACTTGCTGAGAAGGGCGAAGCCGAGACCACTCTTGCTTCTTCGTTGAAGTCAGTTTTTGCTATTGCTGAAGCATATCCAGAACTTAAAGCAAATCAGAATTTCCTTGCGCTCCAGACCGAACTTACCGATACAGAAGATAAGATTCAGGCTGCACGACGATTCTATAATGGCAATGTTCGAGATCTTAATACCGCTCTTGAAGTATTCCCAGGTAATATTGTCGCTTCAATTGGGCATTTCTCTCAAATGGAATTCTTCCAGCTTGATGCAAGCGAAGCAGCAGCGGTGAAGCAGGCGGTACAAGTAAAGTTCTAATATGGCCACATTATATACGCAACAAACAAAAAATGTTCAAAAAACATGGTCACTTATGGCTGTGTTTATGATTATTGTTGTGCTATTGGGGTGGTTTATTAGTTATTATTTTAGGAATGAAAATATACTTTGGTTTGCCAGCATTTTTGCTCTTGGAATGAATGTCGTGAGCTATTGGTATTCAGATAAAATCACCATGTCACTTGCAGGGGCGAAGCCGACGACACGCGATCAGTATCCGGATTTTTATCGTGCAGTAGAGAATCTTGTGATCACCGCTGGTTTACCAATGCCCGCTTTGTTTGTTGTTGATGATCCTGCACCGAATGCTTTTGCAACTGGTCGTGATAAACAGCATGCGGCAATAGCTGTTACGAGTGGGCTTTTGGCTATGATGAATAAAGATGAATTGGCGGGGGTGCTCGCGCACGAGCTTTCACATATCGGTAATCGCGATACATTGCTTCAGACCGTTGTGGTAGTGCTTGTTGGTTTTATTGCGATACTATCTAATTTCTTTTTGAGAACGACCATGTTTGGTGGAGGACGCAATAGGGATAGTCGCGAAGGGGGCAATCAAATTGAAGCTATTCTTGCTGTGGTCGGTATTATTTTTGTAGTTTTGTCACCGATCATAGCTCAATTAATTCAATTGGCAATATCTAGAAAGCGTGAATTCTTAGCTGATGCAAGTGGTGCACTCCTTACTCGATATCCTGAAGGATTAGCAAGTGCGCTTGAAAAGATTGAAGCATACGGTGGACAAATTCGTAATGCTAATAATGCTACTGCGCATCTCTATATCGCCAATCCTTTTGGTGCAAAAGCAAAGAAGGGAATTGCTAAGTTATTCATGACGCACCCGCCAACTGAAGAGAGAATAGCTATATTACGCGGGTAAGAATAATGAGATTGGATTAATACTGCCGCTAATTGTTGATCTATTGTACATATTTTCTATTCTAGAATTTATAGGTAAGTGGTGAACCGAGTCCAGTAACATAGTCATAATGTTTTCGTGCTACACAATAATACGTACACGTGCCATTTTCCCCGCTTTTAATATCACGAAATATGGTGTCATATGTAGCACTCGCTTTATCGGCATAGAGCTTCGCAAGAGATATCGGGCTCTTTATGCTTGCGCTTAGTGCAGCTATCGCAGCCCACTGTGGTGATCCAGCTGAGGTACCGCCTACTACATACCAACCACGTACACGTGGGGCACTTTTTGCGATGGTATTACTATCCACATGATAGACCGAGAAGCCACGCCGAGGATCCGCTGCATATGAGACATCGGGTATAGCTCTTTTACCTGTTGCATGTGGAATGGAATAGTCTGTTTGATACACTGGCTCTTTCTCGTACATGCTTATCCCACCACCGCTACCAGACCAACCTGATTCAGAGAAGAATTTACCTTGATCATTAATGGCAAGTGATGTTCCACCTACCGCCACAACATTCGGCGACACTGCTGGCCAGCTAGCACCTGTGCCATCGTCACCAGATGCGGCAAAATACGCAATAGGGCTTGAGCTTGAAAGAGAAGTAAAGTGTTCATCAAGCTTTGTTTCACCCGCGAATTCATCTCCACCCCAACTCATTGAGACTGATACAACATCTTTTCGGCCGCGAGCATAATCAACGGCTTTCATAAGATCAGCACCGTGATCACTAGACGCTTCAACAACGAGGATTTTCGCTTCAGTTGCAACTGCATGTGACCATTGTGTATCGAGGGCCGTCTCCATTGACCAGTCGGTATTGGTTTTTAACTTTGTGGCCATCTTATGAATCTCAAGACATTTAGACGCTACCGTACACGGAGGTAGCGAGAAAGCACGTGTAAAAACCGCAAGGTCACTTTCAATAAATGGATGATCGTACGCAGTGATGATGGCTATAGTTCCAGCTCCACCACGATCAGGTAAATGATATGCTCCTTTTACTTCCTGCGG
The DNA here is from genome assembly GCA_903893855.1 of Candidatus Tayloriibacteriota bacterium. Lineage (GTDB taxonomy): Bacteria > Patescibacteriota > Minisyncoccia > Phycocordibacterales > PALSA-1337 > PALSA-1337. The sequence goes on along the minus strand of CAITNV010000039.1, from coordinate 10,632 downwards.
AGTTAGGCCCTGTGGAGAGGTTGATGCCGCGAAGAGATTGTGAATAGGTGGACGCGCTTTGTAGGTTCCAAATACGTTGGGAGTTACCGTCGGAATATTGGTCGTAGCTAATACTAAGTGATAAGTACCCATATCGACTAGGCTCAATGAACTTACAATGATTGCGTAAATAATGATAGTTTTTTTCATAATAATTTTTATTCATATGTATAATGTCGTATGATAAAACATCGCCGTTCAAGAAACATATAAATAAAGATAAAATCGAAATAAAAAAGCCTCACGAAACGCGCGCGTTTCGTGAAGTGATATTTACTGTTTTGCCATGTGCTGGATCCCCAAAATATCGGGTACGGTCGCGTCCCCTTTGGACGCAAGTTGGAGTAGTTTTTCACCATCTTCCGTCACCATGGTCAGGGTTGCGATCTTTCCGTCACTACGCCGCATTTGGACTGAGAAGGCCTTTCCATCCGACGTTTTTTCCACGTTCAGAACGTGAAATGTAGCTTCCGGGACCCCATTCACAAACTCGTGGCCACTTTCGTATCGGGCCCACAATGCGAGGCTGAGCATGAGCGTACATGCTGCACAGACTCCAAAGACAAAAAGACTAACCACTTTCACCCGCTCTCGTCCGGCTTTGAAGCACAGCATCGGCAATGTAACCGTCGCCGTTACTATGACCACGCCACACATGCCCCACTTCAAAGCGAACCAGAAGACAGGGCTCGTTTGCCAGAAGGCATTCAACACCGACATTAATTCTTTCATTTCTGTGATTTTTTAAAACTAACCATTTTAGAATTCCTTTTTTGTCCTCCGCTCAAGCATTGGATTATTAGGTATTCTGTATCTCTTATCAAGATAGCAGATAAAAATGAATATGTCAAGTTATCACAAAACTGCGTAAACCTTTTAAAATCAGCACCAAAGTTTTAAATAATTACAAACGGTAGTATACTGTGTATATGAAAAAATATATCATTTTAGCCTTTGTTTTCATGGTTTTAGCCCCAATTGCACATGCGGATGGGGTATATTTCTCTAGTGATTTGTCTCTCGGTTCATCAGGTGCAGACGTAACCACACTGCAGAGTTTCCTACTTAATAATGGCTTTGATATCCCCGCTATTAGCACAGGATCGAGCGCTAAAGGCTATTTCGGTCAACAGACGAAAAATGCCGTGATGAAATATCAAGTATCTGTCGGTGTTGCAAATACTGGATATGTTGGACCTCTTACTCGCGCTAAGTTAAATGGCAATGCTTCAAATGTAAATCTTCCTCCAGTCATTCGTGGCATTACCGCTCCAACGACTCTTGTTCAGGGTCAATCAGGTACATGGACAATTGATGCGTATGATCCAGATGATGGTTCACTTACGTATTATGCTGATTGGGGAGATACCGTTGCTGCCGGAGGAGTGTCGCCTTTAGGTACCGCTATCCAATCTGCTATATTGTCAAATCACGCAACCACTGCCACTGCAGTGTCATTTGTCCCAAGTAAAATATTTACTCATACATATAATATTAATGGGCAATTTATTATTCGTGTTACGGTGCGTGACAGTGTGGGTAATCAGACACAATCAATTACTAATGTGTTAGTAACTTCGCCTAACGTGCAAGTGCTCTATCCAAACGGTGGCGAACAGCTTACGATAAATACGGTTAAAACTATACGTTGGGACACCACAAAGAGTAATAATCCAAATCAAAAAGTCGATATTTACCTTGATCGACAACGATCTGCACAAAACGATTGCGTTAGTGAACAGACGTGTCAGGCACCTTTTGAAGATCATACATTCACTCTCGATACAAATATTCTAGGTTCAGCTGCATATAATTGGATCGTTGGCACTGACGTAGTAAATCATCCAATTCCAGCCGGAAGCTATACTCTTGAGGTTTGCCTCGCAGGAACTCTCGTGTGTGACTATAGCGATAAACCATTTAACTTAATTAATTAATATGAATGATACGGGTAAAAATGCGCTTGCTGAATATAAAAAAATAGCCGACGTACAAGTCGAGGCTACTGTTGCACGTCTAGAGAAGGAAAAAAAGACACGTAGTTATATTCCACAATCTTCATACACTTTGTCCTATATCCGTGAAGAAGTTGCGGCGTTTTTTGCTGATTATGGAATTACCGACTGTAAACCCGAATCACTAAAAATGCTCGTGCCACCAGCGCATATCGATGCCGACCTTACGGTATCTGTTTTTGAATTTTCAAAAATGGCCAAGAAAGCTCCTGCACAATTGGCAACCGAAATAGCAGCGCATATAACTGGGAGCGCTAAAAAAACCTACATCGTTTCCGCAATCGGCGTCAATGGCTATATTAACTTCACCCTCAATCGTCCTAAGATTTTTGGACATGTCGTTCATATGGCGAATGCGCTTGGAAGAGGATATGGCCAAATTGATACATATAAAGGTAAAGTTATGGTTATCGATTATTCAGCGCCAAACATTGCAAAGCCTTTTGGTGTGGGTCATTTACGTTCAACAGTTATTGGTCAAGCACTTGCTAATATTTACGAAGCGGTAGGCTACAGCGTCGTTCGAGATAATCATCTTGGAGATTGGGGAACACAGTTCGGCTCACTCATTTATGCATATCAACATTGGGGCGATGAAGCTGTTGTGGCAGCAAATCCAATTAAAGAATTAAATAACCTTTATATTCATTTCAATGAAGTTTCAAAAGAGGATGAAAATTTAAAGGCTGAAGCGCGCAAAATCTTCGCTCGACTCGAACAAGGTGATTCTGAACTCGTGGCTCTGTGGAAGAAATTTAGTGATGTTAGTCTTAAAGAATTCCAGAAGACATATGATGCATTCGGTGTGCACTTCGATGTAATGCTTGGGGAAAGCTATTTTGTTACTGATTTTACCAAGCTACTTACTGAGCTTAAAGACAAAGGTATTGCAAAAGTAGGCGATGGCGGAGCGGTAATCGTCGAAGGATTAGGAGATCTGCCAATCTTTCTCCTTCAGAAAGCAGATGGTTCGACGCTCTATATTCTAAGAGACGTTGTTACGTTTATGTTCCGAAGAGATACATTTCATCCAGACGTTATCCTCTATGTTGTTGGTTCTGAACAGAAGCTTAATTTTCGTGAGCTTTTCGCCCTCTGTGATGCTGCCGGTTATTCTAAGGGTATAAAGCTCGCTCATGTTGACTTCGGCCTCGTCCTTATTAATGGTTCAAAAATGTCGACAAGAAAGGGAACTCTGGTTAATCTCGACAATGTTCTTGAACAGATAATTGCTAAAGCAAAAGAGATTGTTGCAAGTAAGGGCGACGTTGCTCCGGAGCACATTGATGCGACCGCGAAAATTATCGGTACTAGTGCGCTTATTTACGCTGATCTTAAACAGAATAGAAACAGCAATATAGAATTCGATTGGGATAAAATGCTGAGCCTTGAATCAGGAAGTAGCGTGTACCTGCAATACACCTATGTAAGAATCATGTCGATCCTTACTAAGTCCGGAGTAGATATTCACGCACTCGATACTTTCGCGACGACACCTGAAAATCTTATTTTTGAAGATGTGAGTGAATTCCGCTTGGCGTTTAAGCTCGCTTTCTTTTCAGATGCACTTTTGCGAGCAATGGAGAATAATACGCCGAATATCATAAGTATTTATCTCGAAGAATTGACCGCAGAATTTAATCATTTCTATTCAAAAGTATCGATATTAAAGACCGAAAAGGCTGAGTTGAAACAGTCTCGTTTGGCTTTACTTAGTGCAGTTGCTACCGTGATTCAAAACGCTCTCGCAGTACTTAATATTCCGGTAATTACAAAAATGTAGCCTGTATCATGCTTTCGTGGTATACTATTTCACCATGGAAGCACTCGTAATGTCAGTTATATCATTTTTCTCCACGCTCGCTGGAGGGCTTTTCTCTATAAAAAACAAAGACCGTCTCCATAAAATCATGGGGTTTACGGCCGGAGTGCTCATTGGAGTAGTCTTTTTTGATATTTTTCCGGAGATTATTTCGCTCATTAAAGAGAATGATTTCGGTACTACAGGGCCAATGGTAGCTTTGGTGCTTGGTTTTCTCGTTTTCCACATTCTTGAAAAGACCATACTTTTGCATCATTCTCACGAAGATGAATATTCAGATCACAAACACCCGCATGTGGGTATCGTTTCAGGGCTCGCTTTAGCAGGGCATAGCTTTATGGATGGAGTAGGAATTGGGCTTGGCTTTCAGGTGAATGCAACAGTGGGAGTTGTGGTCGCAATTGCGGTGATTGCGCATGATTTTACTGATGGAATGAATACCGTGAGTCTCGTCCTTACCAATCGTAATACAGTAAAGCAAGCGAAATGGTTCCTTCTTTTCGATGCACTTACGCCAGTACTTGGAGTATTTTTCACTTTCCTTTTTCATGTACCAGAAAGTTTTCTAGTTCTTTATCTTGGCTTCTTTGCGGGCTTTCTTCTCTATATTGGAGCAAGCGATATTCTTCCTGAAGCGCACAGTAAACACAGCTCTTTTTCGACAATTGGACTCACTATTGCTGGAACACTTTTGATCTTCATTGTAACTAGACTTATATAGTTTTTTGTGGTAGTATCGAAATATGAAAACATCAATTATTAAAAATACCTTTATTTTAAAAGGTTTATCGGGACTTCTCGTCTCATTCCTGTTTGTATTTGCCGGAGCATCGAGCGTTCACGCTTCAGTCACTCCAACGATGACGATAAGTACTATTTCTAGTAATTCACTCCAGTTAAATGTGACTGGCGATCCATATGCTACGGTGAATCTCTATTATTATTCAAATGGTGCGAACCCCGGATACGGTGGTGCTGCGGTCTATGTTGGTAATATTGGTACGCTTAATTCAAATGGTGTACTTATCGCTCCTGTAGGCATTGGCTCAAACACTTCGTATAATATTCCATATAATTCTTACGTATACGTCACCGTCGGTAGTTTGGCATCACAAGCAGTGATCTGGCCTTATTATTCGTACGGATACAATCAAACCACAACTATTGGTGGCATGTATTTCAGCTTTTCTAATTTAAATATGGTAATTGGCCAGACTCAAATAGTACAGGTTAATCCAGTCGGTACATATTATGTATCAAATAATACCAACCCTTCTGCGGTCACTGCTACTATAAACAATAGCCAATTAAGCCTAAACGCTCTATCGATTGGTAACTCTACTATTACCGTGTGTCAAAACGCTCTATGTATCAGTATGTACGTGACAGTTACCTACAGCACCAATAATAACTACGGCTATAATTACAATCCTGTTTATACCAACTATACGAATACCTCGTATCAGTATATTCCAGCAACGGTTTACAATAGATAATTACGCAGTAGGCTCGATGTGGACAGGCTCCGTTGGAACCGATTCTGCGGGTGCTGTTTCTGCTGGAGAAATCTCCTGAACATTCGCTCGAGAAAGGAGATATTCTTGTAGAGCGTGAGCGGCGGCAACATCAATACCACTTAAAGCAATTTTCGATTCATTTTCTGACTTAGTTGCAGCATCGTCACGGCCGGTAGTTAGGACAATGAGGTCACACAAGCCAAAAAGTCGATACATAACACTTTGTTCAACTTCGACGTTTTCGATGTGGTGATAGGGAAGCGATGTCTCTGTCTTGCTTGCTATGCCGCGCTCGATCGAGAAGCCGTTCTCAGTGATCTTATAACGGAATGAGCTGTATGCGAAATATCCTGCCATTATGCCGATAGTAAAAGCGATAATGAAAAACAGAAAGACCACGAGCATTGCTCCGTTTATGATTGCAATGAGGGTTGGATTTGAATGTACTGCAGAATTCAGCACTCCAGAAGAAGAGATAGCAAGCAATGCTATTTCAATAACTAGTAAAAATATCGCTACAAGACTTTTTTGTATAACGAGGAGATAGAGCGCTTTGCGGCCTAATTTGTGGTATTGCTCACTTGGTTGAACCGCATGTGCTGTCGTAGTTGTTGTTGTCATGTATTAATGGTAGCACAGTTAGTGATATAATACATCTATGCAACAAAAAAGGCTGTTCGTCATCATTGATTGTATTTTAGCTATTATATTCCTAGCTTTTATCGTGTATATGTTTGAGATCAAGTATTTTCCGACGGTACATGCGGAGCCTGTCGTACAACCTAATGTACAGGCTGGTGTACAAAATATCGCACCTCTTAAACTAATAGTATCGAGAACAGAAGCAGAACGGGAACTCGGCCTTGGTGTGAGAGGTTCTTTGCCTGCAGACGAGGGAATGATTTTTGTCTTTGACACTCCCGGACTCTATAATTTTTGGATGAAAGACATGCATTTTCCAATTGATATGATTTGGCTAGATCAGAATTTTAAAATTACGTATATTGTACCCCGTGTTGCAACGTCGACGTTTCCAGAGGAATTTACTTCAGACACACCGAGCTTATATGTACTTGAAACTAGTGCGGGTTATGCAGAGGTAAACCATCTTTCGGTCGGAGAGCCACTACTTTTTGTAAAAAATGCTCTCGTTTCGAAATAGTTTAAATAGATTTTCTCTAAAAAAAATTTTATCACGTCGCACGAGCTTTGAAAACCAAAGCTATTTTTAATACTCGGTTTACACTCTCTTTTTTTTGTTTTCTAGGCCTAAAAAAACTCGAAAAAAATATTTTTTGCTTTCAATGTGGAGTATAATTGTTGAGCAATATTATTAATTTATTAAAGAGATATATATGAGCATATCAATAACACGAGGCGATGGGAGTAAGGCTCCATTTAATGCAGATAAGATCAACCGTTCTATCGAACGAGCATGTGCAGGGCTCACCGATCCGATTTCGATGGTGACTCAGATTGCTACAGAGACTCGTCTTACGGTCTATGATGGCATTACGACTTATGAAATGGATCAGGCTACCATCAATGCTGCAGTACAAAACATCAAAGAAGATATTGAATATGATCGTGTTGCTACTCGTCTCCTCCTTAAGACTATTTACCGCCGTGTTATCGGTGAATATGATAAGGACGACAATGAAGATCTCAAGGCCAAGCATCGTGAAGGCTTTATCTCATATATAGAGAAGGGAATTGCTGCAAACCGTCTTCATCCTGATATGAAGGCTAAGTTTGACCTCAAGGTCCTCTCTGAAGCTCTTGATATCGAACGTGACGAACTATTCGTCTATGCAGGCTTAGATGGCCTAGTTAATAGATATTTTATAAAGGATATCAAGAATCATCCTCTCGAGACTCCACAGTATTTCTTTATGCGTGTGGCGATGGGGCTCTCATATAATGAGAAGAATCCTACAGAATTCGCTAAGAAGTTTTATCGTAAGATGTCTCGTATGGAGGTTATTGCAGGTGGATCTACGAACTTAGGCGCTGGTACGACACGACCTTCACTTTCTAATTGTTTCTTGCTCGAAATGCATGATGATATGGGTCATATTGCGAAGTCGGTCTCTGATGTGTTGCTCTTGTCTAAGGGTAGCGGAGGTATTGGCCTTTCAATTACCAAGCTTCGTGCTTCAGGTTCACCACTTCACTCAAGCTTCGGTGGTGCTTCAAGCGGTCCTACACCATTTGCCAAGATTGTCGACACTGCTATTCGTGCAGTTCAGCGAGGAGGTAAGAAGGTGGGTGCGCTGTGTTTCTATATGGAGAATTGGCACCATGATTTTCCTGAGTTTATCGACTGGAAGAACAATAGCGGAGACGACTATATGCGTATGCGTACAGCTAATACCGCTGTATATCTCTCAGATGAATTCATGAAGCGAGCACTTGCAGGAGATGATTGGTACATGTTCGATCCTGCTGAGACTGCAGATCTCAATGAGCTCTACGGTAAGGCATTCAGCAAGCGATATGCAGAATATACTGTTATGGCGGATCAGGGTAAGCTCCGAACCTACAAGAAGGTGCCTGCAGCAGAGCAGTACCGTCAGATTCTCGTGTCTTTACAGTCCACTTCTCACCCTTGGCTTGTTTGGAAAGACACCATCAACAACCGCGCTTTGAACAACAATACCGGTACCATCCACATGTCGAATCTCTGTACTGAGATTTGTCTCCCTCAAGATCGAGAGAATGTAGCTGTATGTAACCTTGCTTCGGTTAACCTTGCAGCTCATGTGAACAATAAGGAGGTCAATTGGTCACGTCTCGAAGAGACGGTCCGTCTATCTGTCCGACAACTTGATAACCTTATCGATATCAATGTCCTCCCAATTCCAGAAGCTGTGAAGTCTGACAAAGAGAACCGTGCCATCGGTCTCGGTGTTATGGGTTTTGCTGATACTATTGAACGACTAGGTATGGCATATGATAGCGAACACGCTTGGGATTTCGCGGATAGAATATTTGAATTCGTAAGCTATATGGCTATTGACGAGAGTGCCAACCTCGCTCGTGAACGTGGAGCATACACTCACTTTAAGGGTTCAGAATGGTCAAAAGGTAAGGTTCCAATCGACACCATGAAGAAGGTTGAGGATGAGCGCGGAATGCCTATTACAATTGTCCGTGACAGTAAGCATAAGGGTCTCAATTGGGACATACTTCGCGCTAAGGTGTCTCAGGGTATGCGAAATGCCACACTTATGGCAGTTGCTCCGAATGCTAACATTGGCCTAGTGGTAGGAACGACACCCGGTATTGATGCTCGTTTTGCTCAGGTCTTCTCACGTAATAAGATTTCTGGTAAATATCTCGATCTCAACCACAACCTTGTAAAAGATCTTAAGAATATGGGTATTTGGGAGAAGGTTCGTGAGAAGATCGTTGAGAATCAAGGGGACATTTCTGGTATTGAAGGTATCCCTCAGTACATCAAGGATATTTATAAAACTTCATTCACAACATCGCCATACGCATACATTGAGGTTGCTGCTCGAGCACAGAAGTGGATCGACCAAGCGCTCTCACGTAATATGTATCTCGAGACACGCGATGTCGATGAAACGATGAAGATTTACATGGCTGCTTGGGAGAAAGGACTCAAGTCTACATACTATCTCCATATGAAGCCCCGTCACTCAGCAGAACAGAGTACAGTGAAGGTTAATAAGGCAGAGAAGCTTGGATATCGAGGCTTCGGTTCAGTTGCTAAGGCTTCCGCTTCAGCACCCACGGCTGCAGCAGTAGCTCCACAAACTATCGATTTTGCCGCTGGAGTTCTTGCCGATGGTTCAGTCCCTTCACCCGTAGAAATGATGCCAACCCCTAAGGCTTTCGCTAAAGTAGCTTCAGTTGTCACCTCTACGCCTTCAGCACCAGAAGAATCATTCATCAATATCACTAAGAAGATGGATTTGCCGAAGGTCGATGTTGTGGAAATGCCAGTGGTTGCCGCCCCTCATGTTGAGGTCCCAAAAGCAGAAGTCAGAATGGAGATTAAACGAGTAGAACCTACACGAGTTGAAATGACGACAAAAATTGAGGTTCCAAGAAGTGTTGAGACTCCAAAAGTTGTCGAAATACCAAAAGCTGATGTTGTTACGAAGTACGAGACACCTATTGTTGAAAAAGGCCCACTATCTGCTACTATATCAATAAGTATGCCGAAGAAGCCGAAGGATCCTAATGCTCCGAAGGTTTGCCCAATTGATCCGGCAGAACTTGCTCAATGCGATAGTTGTCAGTAATTATTAGTTAATACAATACACACATGCTTATAGGCAAACCAGCACCTGAGGATACAAGTCTTCACCCAATTAAATACAAGTGGGCTTATGATCTATATAACCAAGCAGTTCGTAATACTTGGTTCCCACACGAGATTACTCTCAAGGAGGATCTCGACGATTGGAGAAAAATGACCGAAGATGAGCGTCATGCTCTTGAATTCCTCATGGCTTTCTTTAATCCTGCAGAGCTTATTGTGAACCGCTCAATCGCTTTGGGAATTTACCCATACATTAAGTCACCAGAATGTCATCTTTATCTTGCAAAGCAGATGTGGGAAGAGGCGAACCATTGTGTAGCTTTCGAATACGTTCTTGAGACTTTCCCATTCGACCGAGAGAAAGTGTACGAACTGCATCTCAATGTGCCCTCAATGAAAGCGAAGGAGAACTATATCAACAAATACCTCCGACGAATGACCGAAGTTATGCTTGATGTTTCGACCATAGAAGGGAAGAAAGACTTCATTCGTAACCTCGTCGCTACCAACATCGTGATGGAAGGTATATGGTTCTATTCTGGCTTTATGGTGGTGCTCTCATTCCGGCAGCGTAACCAGCTCCGCAACTTTGCTTCGATGATCAACTGGGTGCTTCGGGATGAATCACTTCACCTCAAGTTTGGCATGAATCTCATTCAGAACATTCTCGAGGAGAATGCCGATCTTCTCACTGAAGATTTTGCCGACGACATTCGAAATATCATTATCGAGGGGGTCAATCTCGAGGTTGAATACAATAAAGGTCTTTTCCCAAATGGAATTCTTGGTCTTAATGCCGACTATGTTAACCAGTATGTGCAGTACGTAGCTGATCGACGTCTCGAAGAGCTTGGTTTCCCAAAGCACTACAATGTCACCAACCCCGCAAAGTGGATGTCAGCTGCTACCGATGTGTACGAACTCGTTAATTTCTTTGAAGCACAG
>CAITNV010000038.1 GCA_903893855.1 Candidatus Tayloriibacteriota bacterium | reverse complement strand
TATAGCGCTCGCATCATTATATTTCTGATTAAGAGCCATACGTTCTTCACTGTCTACATACGAATCGAGCGTAGCTAGTTGATTCTCAATATCGGTATTCTGATCTTGTATTTGGCGTATCTGTATAGTTAGAGGAGGGGTTGCAGGCGGTAGTGCTGGATCACTCTCAGCCTGATCATTATTACTTACAATCGATCTGCAATTTATAACCACCTCACTAATCTGACCCTTTGAAATACTACTGTCTTTACTATCTCTCTCACTTTCATAGTCCTGTATTGCGAAAACATTATTTTGATAAAACTGAGATTCATCGCCCTCTGCTTTATCGAATTGACGATCATCAGTTGCATCTGTCATAGCCTTCAACTTTGCTTGATATTCAGCATAAATAGCTGCATTCTTCACCGAAGTATCCGACGGTGTAACCGATACGATATCGCCACTTACTGGCACACCCGATTCTGTCGTGTAATACGAAGCAGGTGGCATTGCGAAATCCTGATGAAAATATTTTTGATTAACTGCAGTTATCGCATCACCATATGCTTCTCCTTCGCCGCCATATGTCTCATAAACATCTTGGGCTTCGGCCACCCATTTATCATAAACTGGATCTGGATGATATATCAGATGGGTTTCGCTAGTCTGACCTGATGCCTGACCAGCTGTATCTTGTGACGAGTTTATCGATGAACTCTGGCCTGAATTTGCCGAGGGCACATTGCCATTACTCGAACCAGAAAGCCCTTTAAGAGCGTTGCTTCTTGTATACCCACTTACACCAGAGCTACTGTAACTACTTTTTGGAGCACTCGTTGGACACGGGGGTGGTACTGGCGGCAATGCAACCATATCCGCTCGAACAGCTAGTGGAATCGATATCGTACCCAAGAGGACGAGGATTGCTGCGAGTGATAGTATTTTACGATGCTTCATTTGAATTTATTTTTTTCTGGTAGTAATAGAGCCTACGATATTTTTCGTCGTGTCTGCACTAATATCTTTTCTCGATGAAAGTAAAACAATCAAAGAACTATTAGTGTTATTTATCCCCGTAATTACTCGAGTCAGACCATTCACCTCATCTTTATATGCCCGAACATTTTGGCCGAGCAAAGAGACAGTAGCTAGGCTGGGACCGGCTCCATTAAATTTAAGGACTTCTGATTGCGCAATTGCGAGTGACACTCCCCCGACTTCATTTGTAAGGTCAAAATCATGTGCGCTATCTGTCGTGACTTTCCACGCATTTAAGGAATCATCAATGCAGACATCAAAATATGTTGAACAGTGTTGGTTAACTGCCCTTACTGAAGTGGGGGCTGGTGTTGGAATTGAGGCTACCCTTCTATTCAGAGATATATACCCAAACACAATTAATAAGATGACGAGTATCGCCACACCCGAGACAATGGTCCATTTACTGGGTGCATTGTGCGATTTCGGCTGAATTTGATTACTATTTTCTGGAGGCATACGTTATGTATTAGTATTATTTTACACTAAAATTAACAACTCCTTTAATATAGTTGTTGCTATCCTTTGCGTCGGTCACAACTGATTCCCAGCGATAATTTCCTGATTGGAAATTTTTGTTTAAATTTATTTTAAATGTAAGATATGCGAAATCTGCCGCGGGTACACCACCAACATATGAAGCGAAAATATCTGGTTCACTAAAGACGACAGTATTATTCGCATCATACAATGTAATACTTCCATGAGCGTCGACAAACCCTGCTTTTGCTCCATATGGGTGATTCAGGGTAAATCCACTTACACCTGAGAAATACATCGCATATTCATTTCCTTTATCGAAAACAGTATTGGACTGGGTTTTTGCAGGTGAACTCGAAGATGTGCCAATTTGAGCAATTACAGCTTTATTTACCGTGGCATTCCCTCCGAATGTGGCGGTCATGATACCGAAATCGTGAGCAGTAACGTCAACGGACGTTGAAGGCATGGCCGATGTTGGTACGACAATTTGATTTGTCGTGACAGGTTGATCAGGACCGTCTAGATGATTGATATTAAGAGGTACCGTGCTAAGTAACAAAATTACACATACAATAATAAGGACAGCTGCTAATAGTACGGTGGCTAGTATCGTCAAGATCTTGGATACTTTGATATTTCTATTGAGAAAAATAAAAGAAATCACCACCAACACAATGCCAACCGTTGGAATACTTGCGACAGCTCCAGCACCCGCAACGCATGTAGATATTGGGCCGACATCACAAAAGAGAATTGGCATCAACGATAAAAGTAAGACCGGAGCGCAAGCGATAAGGATAACGATATTTACGATAAGTATGGTTTTTTTCATGCTGTTGAAATTATGCAGCAACATAACCTCGTTTGACTACAAAGTAATAGACGATAGATGCAGGAAGAGCAAATAAAACCATGAGTACTATCCAGATCGTTTTATTTGGAATAGGATTCTTTGCGGCATGAACCAACATTGTTATCCAGAATACGAAAGCGGCAATTAATACCAAAAAGAATACAATAAAAATCCACCATGGAAATTCTACGCAAGGCACCTCAGAGCCATTCACGAAACAAGCTGCTTGAGCAAAACTAGGGGCAAATAAACCTAACGCCATTAAACTTGATATAAAAAGTGATTTTTTATGCATACAATTAAATTAATCAATAATGCGCACTTGACATAAGTATACCATCTAGTATTACAAATTAAAAAACGTATTACTTCATCCACCACAAGACTAGTAAATAATTACGTCAAATCCATAAAAGGATTGTACGCGACCTCCCAGAGAAAATTGTCAGGATCAGAAAAATATCCTGAATATCCTCCCCATTCTGCCTTTTGCGCGGGCTTGACGATTATTGCTCCAGCACGCTGCGCAAGCGCTAACACTTTTTCGACTTCATCCTCTGATTTCACGTTATGAGCAAGTGTAAACCCTCTAAAACCATTTTTATCTAGAGAAACAGTTGCATCTTCAGCTAATTTCTCTTGAGGATATAATGATAGCCATGTGCCCTCCAAGTTAAAGAAAGCTATATCTGCCCCACCTGTCCGTTCCTGCATTGGAAAGCCAAGACCTTGCTTGTAGAATAAAATTGACTTCTCAAGATCGGAAACACCTAATGTTACGAGGCTTATTTTTGGTTTCATATTTTAAAAGTATATCATCTTTTAATTCATTAAAATCTTCTCCATAACATACTCATCATGGAGTTGCCCGTCCCCCATCATCTTCAACAGCAAAGAAGAACATGTCAGGACTTTCGAGCCTTTCTCTCCACTCTGGTTCTTTCCTTTCTAATTCTTCCGCTATACTCCCTCCGAAAGCTTGAGGGTCACTTGCAAGCCCGGCAAGTCTAATTGCTCTAATATTCTCTGGAGTAATTTCTTTGATAGTTTCGCTCATACGTGAAATAGTAACGGGTCAGACTTGAAAAGTCATACACCGGTGCCATAAACGTGAAAATGTGCAATAAAACACGCAATTTTCACGATTATTTATGAATAAGTCTTAGAAATAAGCGGTTAACGATGTGCTTACTTATTGAAATCATGCTCTACCCCACCCAAACTTCCTAACCATTTCCATATCGACGATAATTGCCCCGCTCTTAAATCTTTCTGACTCATCTGTAGTCCTCTTGCCCGTATCTACGAAGCCAAGCTTTTTATAAAAGCGAATTGCATCTTCCGTATAATCAGCAACCTGAACGATGGTGTCCTTTGTGGGATCGAGAAATTCCATCGCCTTATTCCACATCTTTGTTCCAATTCCTCTATGTTGGAATTCTGGCAAAATATACAAAGTCCTCAAATGATTGGTATCATCATTTCTAATAACAGTGCACGCGCCGACAATTGTGTCGCCCATCTTTGCAACCAATCTTTTCTTATTCTTGGGTAAATCCCGTATTAATGCTTTTAAATTTTCAATATTCTCAACTGAAAATTCATCCTTATAACTGTCTTCTATGTCCTCGATGGTTATACCCTTTTCTTTATTCGGATATGTAGCAAGCCAAGTTTTATAGAATAGATTTATTATTCCAACAGCATCTTCGGGGACAGCGTCGAGGATTTTTATTTCTTGCATACAATAAAATGGAAAACATGCCAATGCTTCATTTCGCCGAGAGCAGTCTCTTTGTCACGCTCTTCTTCGGTAAATGACAATACGGTGAGGCCTTTTATATATTCTTCAGCAAGAGCACGGGTTACAAAAGTCATTGCAGTGTCATTCTTCCACTCATCCCGATCTCCAAAAAATTGCCCCGTGAATATGCCATCGGTCTTCAGTGAATCGATTATTGCAGCAAACACTTCACTGAATCTCTTTGGAGAAATGAAAGGCAGAGCGTACTGGGCATTTATTAGATCGTACGTATCTTTAGTGAAATTAAAATTTTCGAATGAGGATATGACATAGTTAAATACATCCTTCGGGAGCATTTCAGCAATCTCTTTTGCGACAGGTATTTTGTCCACCGCGGTTACATGCTTAAATCCTTCCGTTACAAGATATGCGGAATCATTCAAAGCACCCGAGCCCAGATCAAGAGCCTGTCCCCTATTCTTCAGAAAGCCGAGGGCTGTAACAAGCAACTTTCGTGGCGGACGGCCTTTGGTCCGTTCGAAATAATCTTTCCATGTTGCTGGTTTTGCTCTTTCCATAGATCAAAAGTCTATCAGTTTAGGACAAGAAAGTCATTTCTCCGTATAAAGTCTCGAGTGCCGCTTCCGATATTGATTGAGCTCTTCAATATATTTATTAACCTCTGGTTCAGCTGCATATGTCATGCCAGTATACCGATCCCTAAGATCTCGATACTCATCAAGAAATCCAGCACCGTATAATTCTATAAGTTGTGGGTGATAGTCTTCGTATAAATACATATGAGTAATAAATTTAGCATTACCTCTGCCAAACGTCCTCTCATATTCGATGAAAAGTTTATGATGATACACCTCTTTGCCGACGGGTATATTCGGCACAACTTCAATGCCATCTGCTCTGTACATCCTTCCCTCTCGCCATTCGACTTGAAGTGGTTCATAGCCATCGACGACGACCTCTGGTTGTCTGGTCGGTATTTGTTCTCCTGCAGATTGAGGGTTAGAAGTTTGTATTTTTTCCATAACAAAAGTATACCAAGCCTGAATAAAAAAAGCCCACAGATTTTCACCGTGGACTAGACCATTTAATACTGCAACAACTCTACGATTCCGACACCTTCTCGTAAATGGTGAATTTGCCACCGAAGCCTAGCTGTGGAACCAACTGCCTGATGCTAAGTTTTCCTTTACTACTGACAACTTCAGCCATGAAAAACGAAAAAGTGAAACTTAAAAGAGTGTCCGGTATAGGCCTACGGCCATCTGCTTCGATAGAAATTAACTGCACATCGATACCACCCGGACCTGCGGGGACGTACTGTATATCGCTAACAGTTCCTTTGTAGACCACCCCTTGAAATTCAAATTCCATTGTTCCTCCCTTCAACAGCTGGATATCATCATTATTGTCGTACCTTATTTTAGACTTTGGCTTTGGCTTTCTGACCGACAATAGCCAGATCAACAAAACTACCACCACAAGCGCATATTTTGGAGTCATAATTCCTTATTTTTGTTTCCGAAGAGAAGGATATACTTTGTGTTAAATAAGTCAATGATTAGGTGCACCGTGGAGTAAATAAGATTATTTCGAAAGAAATTTAAAGCTCATAATAATAGCTTTCAATCGAGCTTCAGAAATGAGAATATCTCTCTGTTCTTTTGACTCTTGGCCTGTAGCATCGTAAGGATATATTCTAGTACTGTTCAAATTCATTGAGTAACACGCATTATTTTTTGCAGTTGAATAACTTGTGTGTATAGCATAACTTCCCAATCCTGCATCAGGAATACTACGTCTAGAAAAAGACACCCCATTAATATCAACTGTCCCCGTCGCGGTTTCGTCCGAGAAAAAGGTCATGCAGTTGGTAAGATTTGAAGGGTTATCATCTATAGCTATCGTAAGCGTTTCGGGACCAGAAGTCGCGACAAGCAACACTTTCGAAGACCTACTATTTGGTAAATTTGAAGTTTGCACACTAAGCGTATATGGATATTCAATACTAAAACCATTTTCGCGGTCGCTGTATTCGGTCATGCTAGGTAAAAGGACTGGACTTACAACTGTGGTAGTTATCTCTTTATACTGTTTGTAAAAGTACGACGTTAGTAGCGGAACAAGTATCAAGAAAATAACTGCGGTTAACGTCCAAGAATACCAAGTAACTTTATTCCATTGTATTTTCATACCCAAAGTATAGCAAATTTTAGTTTTTATTCGACTCAAGATCTTTTATGGTGAAAAATATAATCCATAACCGCCAATTCCCGCAATGAGTACACTAATTAAAAATACGAATAAAGTTATAAGTTCGAAAAACTTTATAATTATTTTCATAAAAGAATTATATCAAGTTCCAATTCTAATTCGATACAATATTTATATTTGATAATGTAACACGCGTGTCATTTTGGCCTGCGCCCCACACCAACAGTCTCGCTTCACCTAATGAAAACTCGGTTGGAACAGTTACACTAATATCACTAGATCCATTTGGATTCACTTCAATAGGACTTCCGCTGGTCATTGAATGGTTGCCGAGAACAGAACTTAGCGTGAAATAAACACTGTGTATGCCAGTTGATGAAATTGGAACGCTATAAGTCTTACCTAATTTCCATTGATAGGTTAAGGGAGAACCGATAGTTATAGACGCTGATGAATTGGTAGAACTGGAAGAATTTGATACAACAGGTTGAGTCTGACTAGTTGGATTCCTTGCTTCATTCAATGTCTGACGGGTTTGCCACGATAGAAACATGATGGCTACAATACCTATTATTATGATTGCACAAATGACAATAACAAATGCTTTTAAGAAACCATTTTGAAAGTTTTTCATGCTGAAAGTATATCAGATATGGACTAAATAAACTTAAAGCTAGAGAGTGTCTTAATATAATCGTTACTAATGCCGGCCCAGCTATTTTTTGTACAATTGCCAATGCTTGTCTGCGGAGCAAAAATAGTTCCGAATAATGGAGGCATCGTGAAATTATAGGATCCATGTAATATGTCGACTTCAGCACTGCAGGATTCACTTGTTGTCTGTGTACTCGTTGAATGTAGGAAGTAGAGAACGCCAGTATTATCTCCTAATGTAAATTTCTGAACCGAATATCCATGCGAACCTAAACTGCGCTCGTATGTTTGATACAGCCCATCTGTAGTGGTATATGGAGGATTAATCGAGGGTTGAACTTCAAAAGAAAAGAGCTCAACACCGGGCGGACCGTCTGTAATATGGTCTGGGAAACTAACATTAAACTGTACCTGTCCTGAATTTGGAATTCCCCCACCAAAATGCCCTCCCTCAATTACTGTGGCAGTTGGGGGATACATAAATGTGAAACCGTATTTTTCATTTGTATATGTCTTCCATCCTGACAGATTAGGCTGGACTAAATTGTTTTGAGTAGATTGATTCTTTTGAGAATACAGATGAATACATCCACCAATTATAAGCAACACGATGATAAGAACAATCACCGTGACCAAACTATTTTGTCGATTTTTCATATCTAAAGTCTATCAGGTTAGAACTGAAAAGTCATTGCGGCACGTATCTTAGTTCGATAATATTCTAAAACCGCTACCTACAGCAACTATACACCCAACATCAACTTCAGCTGAAAGATGGTATCTGCTTTCAATTTAACTCGAGCAGAATCCTTCTGTGAGTCTGTAAGCAATTCACCGAGGCCATCCAAAATGTGCTTGTTATCCATCTTTTCAAGTATTCCAATACATTTTTCCAACGCTTCTTTGTAAGAAACACCCGAACGTTCCTCGACAATCTTGCGATTTATTGGCCAGTTATTCTTAGCAAAAAATTGAACATCGAAAATATCTCGACTTGTTTTACCAATTCGTTCAAGCATTGCCATAAGCTTATGTGCGAACATGTCCTCTTGTACCATTACAAGCATAGAAATACCAAGATATGTCTTCATCTCGTACTTAGATCCGAACTGTCTGCGGTTTACTTCGACTTTAATATTTTGAGCTTTTGGGTCATAGGAGATGACATTTCGAAGATTAAACCTCTGCATGTATGAATCAGTAATTTTTCCATAACTACCGACAATGTTACTAATTTTATCAAAGACTTCTTTCTCTTTAGTCTCATCTAGTAAATCAAGATCCAAATCTACAGAGTTTCTAGGTAGGTCATAAAACATCATACCTGCTGTGCCACCTTTAAATCCCAAGTAGGGTGCAATAGAGGCGTCCGAATAGATATCCTTCAAAATCTGTAATAAGATATTCTTATGTTTTGAATAATCTAATGTCATATTACTTTATTTGATTGGCTATTCTGATAACTTTTAAAGTATTCTTTTACTTTCTTTTCCAATCGCTTATTATGATATATAGGCAAAATCTCAAATACTTTGTCCCAGTTCAAATTAGCCAAGTTATCAAAGTGATAATCTTTGCTTACATATACACGGTCTAAAAATGCACGCTCACGTGTAGCGATAGCGTAACCATCCATATGTTCAACTCCTGTCGTATTACTTAAAACGTAATCTTTTGTTCGAACGAACGTAATCTTTTGTTCGCCTGCGGAAACTTCCCTATTGATATACGACGCAACGAAAATATTTCCGTAATATTGAAAATTAACGCCTTCCCTTGTTAAGACTGTCTCGAAGCTAATGTATGAGGGAGTGTAGATGCGAGTAGCCAATTCAAAAGGATCGAATTTATGGTCTTTGGCATATAAGCCACGATACGCTCTAAACAACTTTCCGGCTTTTACGTATTTTTTCAACCGGTCAGTTACTACAGAATTATCGTTTTCATTCCACAACAAAGTGGCATCTTTGGTTGAAAAGATGGTTTGTGATGATCTCAATAAGATCTCTAAATATTCGCCTTTTGTTGGGATTTTATCCATTTATTGACTGAAAGGGGTGTTTAAATCCCTTTCTAGTCACAATATTAGCATATTTTAGGAAAATCTACAATAGTCTTAGAGGTATAGATGTAATAGATGGAAACTCTGGTAGACGTCGTGGGGGAGGTTAGGACTTTTTTTGAGAAGAAGAATGCTTACCCTGACGATGATGCCTCAATGTAATGTATACAAAAAACATTGAGCTGATAATGGCGGCAAAGAAACACCACACGGATGTGAAAGCTAGCGTGAAAAACAACCATGCAATAATTGCTAAAACTGCGACCGCGAGACCAAACCATTTAAAAATGGGTCGACATGAAACAAATAATGGTCCGAAAATGGTTAGTACATAAAATGTGCCGAAGATATTACCAAACGGCGAATTATATTGATAATTAACACACGCGCGGAACTCATTAATAACCAATGACTGCGTCAACAAAATATAACCATAATAAAGTGCGACGATACTTCCCGCAACAATAAACCATTTCAAAATTTTCCGTCGACGAGTGTCGAGCATATATACCGTACATGGAACATATACCGGCCATACTATGAGTGCAAAAACCAGAAAGCTATATCCTGCAATGAGAGAAGTGTTACCCGTATCTAGATGAAGCCACTGAACACCTTCGAAAGCCTGCTGTACACCGAACATCAATGGGATAGCGGCGATTATTTTTTCTTTTTTCTTGGCCACTGCCAATGAAGCACCGCCGAGAGCGACGAGTCCCCCACTTGCGACAAAACTAGCTGATGCAGAAAAACACATAATTGGATTATAGCAGATTAATTGAAAAAAGGGTGATTTAGTGAAGGATGTGAGAACTATATATGAGGGGAGAAACGATTAGACAATCTATATTCCTACCTTTTACCCTATTCTTCAAATCGTCGTATAAAAGAAGGACCGCAGATTTTCACCTGCGGCTGCTTGAAACGAAAGTCGTCAATTAAGGGCTGTGCAGGCCAACGTAGACCATAGAGCCAATCACAATCAGAACCTGAAGGACATGACAACCAATAATAGTCAGGCCGACGCTGAGTGGCGCTAAAGGAAACTGATTACGAATGTGATATTTGCTATCAGGACTTGCGCCCAATGGATCAGCACCACATGTCGCCCTGTAGTCCTTCACAATTTACCAATAAGATTTAACCCAAGGAATGTAACCCATTGCTTCGGAAATAAACAAAACCATAACCATGGCTCCGAAACAAGGAGCTAACAATTGAAGAATTTGAATAGTTTTCATGGAGCAATTTTTTGTTGTTTGAACGAACTTTCAAAGTACCTAGTATAGATACCCTCAAAGTCCGCTCAAACTACAGAAGTTAACCTCTCTATGTCCTACCATGATTATAGCATACTAAATATGTATATGTCAATGACTTGATCGGCACATTCAACCCGTGAATGCAACACTCTTTAACCAGAGAGAATCGCTCCCTACAGGAGCTGTACACCTCTCGTATTTTTTCGGATGAATACATCCTCAAAAATATACTCGAGGTCTTCGATTCTCTCACGCAAGCCACTCAAGTGGCTTGCTTAGTCACCCACGAATGAAATAAGTCGCACTGAAGTGCGACTTTTTTCATTCGTGGGTGCCGTCGTGGAGGATGTTAGAACTATTTTTGAGAGGAAAAATGACGCTACTATCTACATTCCAGAGTTTCAAATAATGACTTTTACTTAATTACCCCACGGCTCATTTCACTATATTTTCTACAATTCTATTCACGCGTTTTTCTAGCATCCTTGAGTTGCCGTGGCTCAAGATACCGAGATACGACTGAACTGTCTCTGTCTTTCCATTTTTCTTATGTATCCGTGCCATCATACGCTGTTTGGTAACAGCTCGCAAAACGCGATGGTCAGCGAAATGTACCCACCCCAGATAATCAACGCCAGAAGCGACTGTTCTGATTGATATTTTCTTCGGGTGCAAATGCAGATGTAGTCTGTCAGTCAGAAATATCCGTATCTGCGGAACGAGACCTATCAGCCAGTCTCGGTCAGGTGAAAAGACGACAAAATCATCGGCATAGCGGATGTAGTATTTCGCCTTGAGCTTGTGCTTTATGTGCTGGTCAAACTCATTCATGTAGATATTAACAAGAAGCTGGGACGTGAGATTGCCGAGGGGTAGGCCAACGCCTGTTGCAGTCGAAGAAAAGCTCCCGACGATTTCAGATAAAAGCCACTGAATATCGGCATCAGGGATATGTTTTTTGATGATGTCGGCGAGCACTCGCTGGTCAATCGAGGCAAAGAACTTTCGTATGTCGCATTTCAATACCCATACAGTCTTCGTATGA
Source organism: Candidatus Tayloriibacteriota bacterium (assembly GCA_903893855.1). Lineage (GTDB taxonomy): Bacteria > Patescibacteriota > Minisyncoccia > Phycocordibacterales > PALSA-1337 > PALSA-1337. The sequence goes on along the minus strand of CAITNV010000038.1, from coordinate 1,500 downwards.
TTGCTGGATGCCTTGCGTGCGAAGGTCCGAAATCGGTCTACAGCCTTGTGCATTCCCTTTCCGAAGCGACACGAGAACGAGTCCGCGATAAATGTCCTGTCGAAAAATGGATAGAGCACTCGGTAGATAGCATGGTGGAGCAGTCTATCGCGTACGTTTGCCTTATGTATATCCCTCGGCTTCGGGTCAGATACGTTAAAGGCTTGATAAGACGAATGTCGGTATCTTTTGGTTGCAAGGTCTTCGTGAAGAGCAATGATATTTTGCATGAGGCGAAGCTCGAACTCCTGCACATCCTTTCTATGCCGCTTACCCCTCAAAAACTCCTTCCATGCGGCAAGGAGATTTTCAAGAGAGATGATAGTATTATATCCATGATTAAATCTGATACGGGTCATAGTTCAAAAGAGGAAGCATCCACACACACACACACACACACACACACACACACGAATACTGCCTCTTTTGGCGAAAGTGAAGGATACGTATCTAGTGTGGTACGGATACTATCAGATATTGCCTAAAGCACACAGGCATTCGCTTGGCCAACGAGCTGATACTCTTTTTATCGAACTCATGGAAGCCGTGGCGACAGCGAGCTTCCTGTCTCCCCAAGAAAAATCTCCTTATGTCCGTCTGGCGGCACGGAAGACTGATACGCTCCGCGTGCTTCTCATGGTCCTGTGGGAGACGAAATCACTGGACGACAAGCAATATATAGCCATATCTCTCAAGATGGAGGAGATTGGCAAAATGCTCGGTGGTTGGATGGGTCAGCTCACAAAGCAAAACTCCCCCGCTAAAGCAGGAGAGAAATGAGAGAGTTGCCGACACCGTCGCAGGGTTGTTGTCGTTGAAGTCGTTGTCCAGCCAGTTGTAGTTCCAGTCCCACCTGTCGCCGTTCCAGTAGAGGTAACGAACGTAGAGGTCGCCGTCAGCGTTGCGGTATCGTACAGGATGCCATCAATGCCACTGCCTCTCGAATGCTCTCAAGGCTGTATCGTATTCGGCATCGTAATGCCCTAGCACCTTGTACCAAGTATCTTCATTTTTTATGAAGTGTCTACATGCGCCACTCTATCCGAAACCGTAATCGCGGATACTCTCGACGCATGGATACTGGGTTCGGTAGCAGGAAACCGTAATCTCCCGCATATTCACCTACTGCCGCACATATTTTAGCATGTTTATAAACGATAAACCCCAGACCGAATTGTCTGGGGTGAAGTTATACGCATATCTTCAGAGCGTTTTTGTCGCAAAGGGCAAAGGTCAAAGTGTCCAAAGGACACAGTGGCCAAGTCCCGAGGGCTAACTTGCCGACACCGCCGCAGGGTAGTTGTCGCGGAAGCCGTCGCCCAGCCAGCGGTAGTCCCAGACCCACCTGACGCCGTTCCAGTAGAGGTAACGAACGTAGAGGCCGCCGTCAGCGCTGCGGTAGATGGTTCCCCAGAAGAAGATGTAGCGGATGTTCCCGTTCTCATCCTTTTTCCACGCCTC
>CAITNV010000037.1 GCA_903893855.1 Candidatus Tayloriibacteriota bacterium | reverse complement strand
AATTTTGGATAATTCTGGCAATGTGTCCCGTAAAGACATGGAGCAAAAAGTTCGTGGCGAGCTGGAGAGATTTAACCATAGGCAATTGGAATAATGTTAACGTGTTAATTGACTACATAACTATATTAATGTTATATAGGTACATATATGAGTACATTTGAGACTGGTTTGCTTACACTAATTGACCAATACGCTACTGCCTATGCCGTAGCTCAAAACTCAGGAAGTCATACTTTAGACAAAAGCCGCAGCATGGAAAGTGTAAAATATTTGTATGGACTGATCGAAGCAAAGGTTGGTGGGCATGAACCACCCTTTAAGTGTGGTGACGTAGTGGAAAACATTCGTTATGCCGAGGCTGATGGGCGAAACATTAGACTTAGCCGTATTGGAGAAAAACACAGAATTAGTCGAATGGTTTATCAAGGTGGCTGGTGCATTGAAATCGAACTATTCGGCGGGGATGAACAATTTTGCGCTCGCGATTTTAAAAAGGCACAGTAATTCAAGCTGCCCATCTCACGTTGGACGGTTTTTTAATGGTATACTTCATTATAAAATAAATATGGAAAAACTACAATTAAAAACAAATAGAGCAAAGGAGCTCATTTACACAAGTAGGCACATTGCACTAGCCACCACAAATGCAGACGGTTCACCTCACAATAGTCCGGTTAAATTTCTATACGATGAAAAACTTGAAAATATATATTGGGGTTCAAATGTCGAAGCATTACATTCTCAAAATATACTAAGAACGGGTCAGATATTTGCGGTTTTATTTGACAGGATAGAATTCGGTGGAGTTTATATGAAATGTGAAGGCGGCCATATACTTGAAGGAAAAGAACTGGAAGTCGGATTGGAGATTACTAACGCTTCTAAGGAAAAGGAGGGACAGCAAAAAATTAATTTAGATTATTATTCAGCAGGAAGTGTTCAAAAATTGTGGTCAGCAAAGATTGTTAACATTTGGATAAATATGCCCGTAAGAGATGAAAACGGTTTAATACTAAGAGACGAAAGAGTGGAATTAGACAGGAATATTTTGTTAAATAATACTTACAAAATGAAAGATTGTGAATAGTAAATGGATTAACCTTAAGTTAAAATATACGCATGGATAATTTCCCAAAAAATGAAGTGTTGAACGAAGCAAACTTTATCTTCCCTGATCTCGAAAAGGAGCGCGGAGAGATTGAAAGGGTTGCTCAAAAATATAGTCCTCAGAATCCCGAAGCTTTTGTCAATACTTTCTACGAAAAAGCACGACAAGCTAATTTAATTAATCTGAATGAAGAAAGATGGGGTGCTCTAGACAATACAGACTCATTTGATATTCAACACAATGGCTGGGAGCAAGTTACGGAGCATATTAATTATACAAATAAGGAAACTGGCGCGACTAGGAATTGGGAAGATTTGAAACAAAAGATAGAGCAAGGACAAGAACTTGATGCACCAATAATTTTAAATCATGCAGGTGAAATACATCTCGTGAGTGGCAATACACGTTTAATGGTCGCACGCGCTTTGGGTAAAACGCCGAAGGTTTTGGTCGTTGAGATGTAGAAAAGGTAAAGCGGGCAGTTTGACTGCCCGCTGTTAGGGTTAGAGTTTCTTGTGTGCCCATTTGCACACGTCCGAGGTAATTTGAAGCAATTGCTTCAGAATCCCCCGCACGATCTTTGAGAGCAATTTAAGCTCCCAAGTGGCTACTTTGTGAGCTGCACTTTTGCCACCAACGATCATACCTATTGCGTAGGATATGATGAGAATCGCTAGAGTGAAGCTAAAGACCAGAACAATTACATCGCTCATTCAAAGATAATTATATCATCTTTAATTTTTTAAGTCAAGTATCCGAAAAAATAGACTTGACTAAGGCAATTATATATGCTAGTCTATATATGGCTTTTAGAAAACAAAAAAAAGTAAACACGAAAATAAAAAATATGGGCGACATTACAGTATTCTGGAAAAGCGGTAAAATTATCGGCACGTGCTCTGCGGGAAAAGAGTCAGATTGGCTCAATCCAGAGAAACTGGAACGTGAGAAACCTGACCGACAAACTTCGTCGACAGACGAACGCTGGCACCAGTACGCACGCGCGAGGGCAGAGAAAAATAACGGCGGTGGCGGCATGTCGGAAAGTGACGCACAACGCTGTCTCTAATCGTCTCACACGATTTCAATCAGGCGCCGACCCTTGGGTACGGCGCTTTTCTATAATAATCAAGCGATATTAATGGTCTATTGAGCTCACACTTCGTTACCACAATCGCATCTTTCACTTTATAATTTACAAACCTTCGTGCTATTATAAACCCATGAAAAACTCACAACGAGGTAATACCTTAGCCATCGTAGCGATGATTGTCATTGTTGCGATAACCGTCTGCACATTTCTATACCTGCATTGGGCATCGGGACTAACATCCGAACGTTACGTTGCTCAAGTGTCAAATCAAGTAGCAAAGATCATTGCAAGTCGTGAGAGCGCACGACGTGCCAATCCCCCATCAGGCTTCCTCGTGCCGAACGCAATTCCAGCTGGTTATATTTTAAAAAGTTCGTACTTCTCTTCGAGTACCACAAACTGGAAATTCGAAGCACAAATAAATCATCCTCAAAGCTCTTATACTACATATCTAACATTTGGAGAAGTGGCGGGCGATCAGTCATACGAAGATTATATACGGACTCATATGGTGGATAGCCCTAATGGCGAAGTAGTACGCGCAGTTGATAATTTTACGTACAAAGGATTCAATGGCACCGTACTTGGAACATTTGCCAATGCAAGGTTTGCCATAGCGACGAGCACGTCAATGGGATATTCTCTCGTCTACAATGATAATGGAAAACTATTTTTTATCGATACCAATGGGGATGTTGCGGTGACGCCAACGATTTTAATAAATATGCTGAAGAGTACGACGGTGGCGCCGTAGATTTATGTCAGTGAATTTATTTGACTATTTCTCTATTTATGGTATTTTATCAATGAACATAGTTAAGAATACATTGTATTCCCTTGCAATAAGAATAGTAAACCCAACAAGAAACAAGAAAGGTAACGAATGTTAGACTTCAAAATATACGATGGACCCTACGGAATACCCGTTTACCATCAACACATGCCCCAATCAAAAGCTGCAAGCTTAGGCTGGGTCATGATGGTGGGTGCTGCCGACGATACTCTGGTCGGAAAACCTGGCCTCTACCACTGGTTCGAACATGTGCCATTCCGTGGAACAGCAAAGTTCCCAAGCGGAACGCCTGAACTCTTTGGCCCGCTCGCCAAATTAAATGGCGGACTTAATGCGTGGACCAATCGAGACAAAACGCACTACTATGGAAGTGTGCACCACTCCCAATGGAAAGAAACGCTCGTCCGTGTAACGGACTTGATCGCTGCACCGCTATTACGGCCTGCTGATATTGAAGCCGAACGGATGATTATCCACCAAGAGATCTCCCAAGCGCGTGGAAGCGTTAGTCGTTCAGCTTGGCGTGAACTCTTGCCACACCTATTCCCGGAACATCCCTATGCAAACGATACGCTTGGTTCCGAAGAATCATTGGCACAGATGGATGCCGCCACACTCATTCGTGCCCGTATGAAGGGCTACGACCGTTCACGTGCAGTATTTGTTAGCGCAGGTCCAATGGAAATTGACGATCTCATGAAAGAGCTCGCCGTCGCTGCGGCCGAATTACCGAATCACGGCCTCTCAGAGCGTCGCCTGCCTGCATATTACGGTCAGCCAATCAACTGGAAACCCGGCAACGTTCAAATCGAAAGCGAATTCGGAACCTCCGTCATCAAGGTCCTATTCCCCATGGAGCCTAATGTCGGCGAACTCCTCAAGATGCAGAAGGCAACCGATACCTGCATACTGCTCGACACACTGTTCGAATACGGCGGCATGTCGTCACCACTAACACGAATCGTCCGTGAGGAACGACAACTCGTGTACGGAATCGAAACCAGCTACGATGTGTACCCTGGTGGTTCATATTTTGGCTTCACTGCGATGGCAAAACAGCAAAACGCTTCGGCGATTGTTGATGCCATTCGAGACGTAATCTTGTCTCCGGAACTGTTGAGTCCATCAAGACTTGAAGACATGAAAGTCTACATAGCCGCTAGCCTTGAAATGATGTCCCTCGATCCGGATGATTTCCGAGAAAAGGCCATCGGCACATTGAGTAGATATGGCAGCGCGCCCAACTATGAAGAAGGCATATCTCGCTTCAACCAGAATACCATTGGGGACGTCGACCGAGCCTTGAAAATCTTCGATTGGTCGAAGGCGCTGGTCTTCGTTTACAAAAGTATGGGCGAGAAATAATTCCCGCCAACTCAACGCACGACTTTAGCAATAGAGTCGTGTTTTATTTTACCCTAAATCCTAAATATCATATAATATACTCATGAATAACTCACACGAAGTGAAACTCGGTAAATACCGCCACTTCAAAGGCAAAGAATACGAAGTTATTGGTGTCGCTAAGCACAGTGAGACACTCGAAGATCTTGTAATATATCGAGCGCTGTATGTGTCGGCTGAATTTGGTGACAATGCTTTATGGGCGCGGCCGATAGCGTCTTTTTTGGGGACTACAACGAAAGATGGTAGAGAGATCCAGCGCTTTGAATACGTCGGCTAAAAAGACTTGACAATATTTTCATTTGTGGTATCCTATTTTTGTAACTGATCTCAAAAACAAATAAGAACAACTGAGAAATTATGAATAAATTGTTTACCACGGCCATTTTCGTCGCGGTTCTGGCCCTGTCATTCACCGGCTGCAGCTCGCTGCAAGACCAATGGGCGGCCGAGCCGCATGAAAAATACTACGAGATGAAAATTCCTGACCGTTTTCATCCGGTCAGTGACTTCCAAGTCGTTGTTTACAACGACACGCAAGAGGTGGTGTACATCAACGGGGAAAATGGCTGGCCACACTTCACCATCAAGCCCATGAAGCAAGTTCTGCTTCATGTGCGAGGCAAAAACCCCAAGGTGCTCCTTACCGCCATGAAGGACCGGAACATGCACTCCTTCAAGGAGGGCGAGTCATGGCTCACACCAGCATGTCCGCCATTCGAGCATGACTTCAAGGGGCCGGATATCGTGCCGTGGCACATCACGGACCCGCACCCCGAAAAAAACTGACGCGTACGCGCAGCTTTTTTACACAACAGAGAGCAATCTCTGTTTTTTTTATGCATTAACTTTCGACTCCACTTCAAGTGTCTTCTTATGTTTCATTTTACCTTGCTCGTCGACATCATATACGACAATGCCACCGAAGAGCATTTCCACATCGCAAATCTCTGCATCTGAAAGCGACTCGATGTATTTCATAAGACTGCGGATGGCGTTCCCTGACGATACGATAAGTACATTTTTACCAGTACGAAGTATTGGCAATATCGTAGAGAGATAATACGGTACCACTCGCTCATAGACCATCTTCAACGTCTCACCATGAGGCACGGGCACGTCCCAACCACGGCGAATATCGTCGAAAGCTTTGTCCCCTATTTCTTTTTTTACCTGCCATTTATTCTTGCCAGTATAGTCACCGTAATCACGCTCATTAAGTGCGGGTGATTGATCAACAGGAATATTTTCTTTCATTGCAGCAGGCACTTCGAGACCTCGCAACATGCCTTCATAGGTCTCATGGGTTCGACACTGTGTCGAGAGAAATACGTGATTGATATGACAGCTCTGCCCTTCGCCTTCGATATTGCAATAGCCCTTGAGGAGATGGCCCATTTGCTCTGACATTTCAAAACCATATGGAGTGAGGCCGATATCGCGACTTCCCGTCCATAAGCCCTCTTTATTCCATTCAGATTCATGGTGTCGCGCGACGAATAGTTTACCAGTATGTGCCATGGTTATAAATTAAAGATTATTTACTATCGGCTTAAATTCATGCTTCTCAGCCTCGATAATGATACGTTCCATCATGGCAATAGCTTCGACGGGGTGTGCACCCTGAGCACTTTCTTCAGAGAGCATGACCGCATCAGAGCCTTCAATGATAGCGTAAGTGACATCCGAGACTTCTGCGCGAGTTGGGATCGAATTCGTGGTCATCGTAAGCATCATTTGCGTAGCGGTGATGACTGGCTTGCCGGCTTTTTTTGCCTTTTTTATTATGTCGAGCTGGACGAAAGGAATGGCTTCGAGAGGAATTTCATTTCCAAGGTCACCACGCGCTACCATAATTGCATCGGCTTCGGCGATAATAGCATCGAGATTTGATACGGCCTTCGCTCGCTCAATCTTGGCAATTATGCGGGTCTTACCGGTCATGCCACGAGTGTCCATTTCTTGTCGAAGACGCTTAATATCGTGGGCATCACCCACGAAAGACATAGCAATATATTCCACATTCTGCGCAGCGCCGAAGTCGAGATCACTGAGGTCCTTTGGGGTCAGAATCTCATCTGCACTGACATCGAAAGTGTGTCCGACCTTCTCCTGCACACGTGGTCCTGATAAATCCTGAATAATAGGAATATGCGTATGGAATTCCTCGGCAATAGAGCGGATACTTGCGATACGGTGAGCGTGTTCTTCATGAGTTCCCCAAGAGAAATTAAGCCGTGCTACGTTCATGCCAGCTTCGATGGCTTTACGCAAGGTCTCTGGTTTTGCTGTAGCTGGACCGATGGTTGCTACGATTTGAGCTCGTGGTTTTTTTATTATTTTTGTCATCTCTTTATTGTTTCTTTACTATTTCTTTAAATAAATTTCATCCTCGTATGCTAAATTGGAGCTAATTATTAGATAATAATACCATAAGATCTGAAACATTCGCTTCGGTAGAACCAGTGACAATTAGGTCGCCCGTTTTCTCGAATAAACTATATGCATCAAAATTATCAACATAAGTTTTGGTATCGAGGCTAGCTGCTGTTACTTTCGTGCGAGTGGTAATATCAGCTATCGCTCCGGCTGCAATGTTATTGTCATGCCCATCTGAAGCGAGAGAATAAAATGTCTGGCCTTCATTGATACGATCAAGTGCAAGAAGCGCAATGTGTTCATTGCGGCCCCCTTTGCCGTGATTAACTGGCACTCGGAGCATTGGTTCACCTCCAGCAAGGATTAATTGCTTTGAATTCACAAGTGCACCAAACATCATATCAAGCGCTCTCTCTGGCGCATCATACACCGTGTCTGACACTATGGTGGTGTCGTAACCGAGCTCTCTACCACAACTGGCCATTGCTTGAAGAGCCTCATGGTTAGATACGAGTGGAATATTGGTGACTCGCGTGAAATACATATCTTCTTTCGGTGTCTCATTAAGCTTGTAACCTTGCATATGATATCGAGTGAGGACCATTTCGACATCCGCAACAGTTGAACTATCACGATATGTTGGCCCTGAAGCTACTTCTGCATACACGCTTTCTCCACTCCCAGGCACATCAGAGAAAATGAGTCCAACGACCGTCGCTGGATAGAGAATTTTCGCAAGTCCACCACCTTTCACCGAAGAGATGTGTTTTCGTATTGTATTAAGCTCGGCTATCGTTCCTCCAGTCTTTAAGAATTCTTCATAGAGCTTCTGGCCTTGTTCACATTCCTCAGGTGGCCAGCAAAGCATAGCAGAGCCACCTCCGGATACGACAACTATCACGAGGTCGTTTTCGCCGAGCCCTTCAGACAAAGTCACGATCGCCCCAGAAGCCTCAACATTTAGCTTTGATGGCAATGGATGTGAACCTGTAAAAGATTCGACAGTATTACACACCGCTTTCTCATTTCCGATAACGATACCGCTTGTTAAGCGATCGCCGAATATCATCTCAAGTGAGGCCGTAGCTTTGCAGACTACTTTACCAAAACCAATTAAATGAATTGAGCGGAATTTCGACAGCTCATATTTATTGCCTATTATATCCAGTACATCGCCAGTTGGAGTGTTTACAATCTTCACTGAATCTTTAATAACGTATTCAGTATCGATTGCAGAGAGACCCGCCGCCGCAATAGCTAGAGCATCACGACGACTTGGCGTCGTAGCTAAAGCATCGTAGTTTTTGACCCATTCTTGAGCAGTTTTCATGCACATAGTATACACCACATTTTATAAAAAACTGTTGCCATATGGCTAGATTTAGTATATCGTATGTATATGCGCGGTTAGCTCAGTTGGTAGAGCATCCCCTTGACGTGGGGAGGGTCACAGGTTCGAATCCTGTATCGCGCACCATATTTATCTTATGATAACCCTTGCTATTGAAACCAGCTGCGATGAAACAGCTATTTGTATTATTGAGACTGAAGGCACGACAAAATATCGTATTTTGAGCAATCTTGTCCATTCACAGATAGACCTACACCGACAATACGGCGGAGTCTTCCCTATTATGGCCAAGCGCGAGCATGCACGAAATATTATGCCACTTATTGAAGAGGCTTTTCGTGAAGCGAGTATCAACCTCAAGCAAGCTGAAGCGACACAACATACCAAAGTAAAAATTGAAGACATTCTCAAAGCAAAAGAACCCGAGCTTTTAGCGGCACTAACTGCTTCACCGCTCTATAAACAAATTCCAACAAACATCGATCGTATCGCGGTCACGACAGGCCCCGGCCTTGAACCAGCACTTTGGGTAGGAGTTAATCTCGCTCGTGCTCTAAGTGTACTTTGGAATATTCCCGTTATCGGAGTCAATCATATGGAAGGGCATATTTTCGGTTCTCTACTTTCAACAAGTGCGACTGCAACAAAGCCCATCACAACAGAGTCACCGTACGACAACATAATCGAACCTGACCTACCAGCTCTCGCTCTCCTCATAAGTGGCGGACACACCGAGCTCGTCCTCGTAAATGCAGAGAATACGTACACCGTAATCGGCCGCACCAAAGACGATGCTATCGGCGAAGCTTTCGACAAGACAGCACGAATGCTCGGCCTTCCCTATCCGGGTGGACCAGAGATAAGCCGGCTTGCAGTACTCGGCCGTGAACGACACTCAGATGGAATTACCCTCCCTCGCCCCATGATACACTCGAGAGATCTTGACTTTTCTTTCTCAGGATTAAAAACTGCTGTCCTTTATCTCATACGAGAACTAACGAAAAACAGCTCAATAGAACTCACCGACACCCAGCGTGAAGCTATCGCTTGTGAATTCGAAAATGCCGTAACCGACGTCCTCATAGCGAAGACTACGAAAGCAATTGAGACACATTCGATACGAAGCCTCATCGTCGGTGGCGGCGTTATCGCTAATAAACACATAACGAAAGCCCTAACAAAGCTCGCCGAACACTATTCAATTCCACTATATACACCACCCGCAGGCGTATCCGGCGACAATGCGCTCATGATAGGCATTACGAGCGTCCTTTCAGACAAAGCAAAAATTCTCGACATTAACGATTCACTATCCCACAGGGCCAACGGCAATCTCTCACTATAATATGATAGAATATAGCGCATATGGATGGTACACGATTTTTATACGCACTCATCATTGGTATACTTCCCCCACTTTTGTGGTTATGGTTTTGGCTTAAAGAAGACAATCTCCATCCTGAACCACGCGCTGTGCTCGCGAAATGCTTCTTCTATGGAATGCTCGGCGTATTTGTAGCGGTCTGTGCGCAATGGCTTACGAGCTCGCTTTTCCCCGACAATATTCATCGCTATATCGTGTGGGCAGGAATTGAAGAAATTGTTAAATTCGGCATTGTCTATGTCGTGGTCATCGCAGAAGGTAAAATGGATGAGCCGATTGATGCCATGATTTATATGATAACTGCGGCTTTAGGCTTTGCAGCGCTTGAAAATACCCTTTTTACACTTGGAGCTGTCAATCAAGGCACTATTTTCTCAACAATTCTCATCGGCAATATGCGTTTCATTGGAGCGATACTCGTACACGTAATATCTTCAGCAATGATAGGCTTTATGCTAGCGATATCAATGTATGGTCAAAAAGTTCTAAAGATTATCGCAGGAATTGTCGGACTTATCCTCGCCACGGCATTGCATGCAGCCTTTAATTTATCTATAATTAGCAGCGAAACATCCAGCATACTGAAAATTCTCGCTTGGGTTTGGGTGGCAGTCGTTGTGCTCATCCTTATTTTCGAAGAGATTAAAGGAATTGAGATTAACGAAGATGCAAAACGGGCAAAATTAAAACAACAGTAGCTCGTATATAATATTATTACTATTTTTTATCACTATGGCAAAAGAAAAAAAATCTTTTTTTGAACGACTTACGGGAACTGTCCGTGTAGATGAAGACGAAGCAGAAGTACCTGCGACCAATAAGTTGAAGAAGATCACTACGAACAAGGTTGGTGGTGATAGCCATGACACTGAAGATGCATGGATTGAAGCTGAAGCTACTGAAGCTGAGCTTACTGTGGATGTATTTCAGACGCCTGACGCTATTGTTATTAAGGCAATGACTGCCGGAGTCGATCCTAATGATCTCGATGTGTCAATTGCTCGTGATATGGTTATTATTCGTGGCCACCGTGAAGAGGAGAAGACTGCGCGAACGGAAGACTATTTTATCCAAGAGCTCTATTGGGGTTCTTTCTCACGAACCATTACCCTTCCTGAAGAGATTGATGTTGATGAAGCAGAAGCTGTTGGTAAGCACGGTCTTCTCATCTTGAAACTTCCCAAGCTCGACAAAAAACGCCAGACTAAGCTTAAAGTGAAGACGATTTAGGGAAAAAGGTATTGTGTGAAATAAATGCAGGCCGTCACAAATGTGACGGCCTGTTGTGTTCGCATTGCGAACGATACTGATTATCGCGCTCCGCTGGCGGACTTCTTCTCGCCACCAAACGTGGCGGAGATGAAGTTGCAGAAGCCGACGAAGGCCCGGAACGCGAGATTGAGCGCGAGCCCGATCGCTGCACCAATAAGGCCGCAGACAACTGGGATACCTACCCACAGCAGTCCGTACCCGAAAACCCCCGCGGTGTCGCTCGGGTCAGCGACCCCCGATAGGATTTTCCCGATCATGGGAAGCTCGCCCGTTACAAGAGCGAACCCTGTGTACCAGATCGTCATGGGTAAACCGATGCCGACCATGAAACCAATAATCATCTTTTTCATATCAATCTTCTGTCGAGACTCCCTACACTTGATTGTGTTTGGAATCCTGTTAACTGTGTGTATATTATCATACTATATATAGTATGTCAATAGTGCGTAAAAACACCTAAAATGGCCGTTTAGAGACGTTTTTTTATAATTAAAATTCTGGTTCCTACCGCTGGTGCCAAGGACCAGGTTCGAACTGGTGACCCTTCCCTCTTCAGGGGAATGCTCTACCAACTGAGCTACCTTGGCATTGTTTAACGTCTTTTGGTTTTAACGCTATTTACTTTTTTGCGAAACTATATCTTCTTCAACAAGCTATTAAGCGTCTGCACTTGCGACTGAAGGTCTGTCGATCCGCCTGTTGCAACAGATGAATTCGACTGTGTATTACCCTGAAGCTGCTGCACGGTTGATTGCAACGTGTTGATGTATGGCTGGATAAGATAAAAGGCTCCGAATGAGAAACCAATAATCAATACCCAATAGCACACTCGCAAAAAAGTGCTGATCTTTGCAGATCGGAGCATCTTCTTTAAGAGCACATTGTTCTCTTCACTTAGGGCTACAGCCCGCTCTAACAATGCTTTTTCTTCAGGGGTCATACCAAAACAGTCTAGCAGAAAGCTAGGAAAAAATAAAGCTTGTGCCACCGGTAGGAATTGAACCTACATCAACGCCTTAGGACGGCGCTGTTCTATCCGTTGAACTACGGCGGCGCAGGTCAAGAGACCTTCGTACGCATATAGACCACCAAAACTATTTGATACCGAGTAATTCGACGATTTTATCCTTGTCGAAACCAACCACAGCGTCATCTCCAATAAGAATAACTGGCACACCCATCTGTCCTGTCTTATCAATCATTTCTTTGCGCCTTTCGAGATCTGACGCAACATTATACTCAACAAAAGGTACGCTCTTTTCAGTGAAGAAATCCTTTGCAGCTTTGCAATACACACAGGTTGGAGTTGAATATACAGTGACAGTTTTCATAATTTTATTTGTTATTGATGGCGAAATTATAGCATACCGATTTTAGTTTGCCACTTTTTTGCCGAAAAACTCAAGTCGTTCCTCAATACTATCAAGCCTAGCATCAATTCTATTGAAATGCTTGAGCATTAGAAGGCCTAATTCATTGACGGCTTCATCGACGGCATCATGAATGTCTTTTTGAATCTCTTTTCGTATCTCTTGTCTAAATACTATAAACTCCTTCTGCAGCCGCACCCAAAAAACATCGAATATTTCGACCAATCTCTCCTCAGTTACGTATTTTTCTTTTGTTTCAGGCATGTATAAATATATTATATATTGATAGTGTAAAAAGTGTAGCAGACGGAGATAAAATTTTAATAAAGAAGTATTAAATTTTAAATTTCACCACACCAAATAGGCTGGAATACATGCAACCAAATTTATGCTACTATTTTACTTAGTAGATATTTCCCTAGAATTCTGAAACAAAAAAATAAAAGGAGGGACTATGATTTGGTTAATTCCTGTATTTTGTGTGCTGATAGTGTTGTGGATCATTACAAAAATCGGAGCTCGATGCCCGATATGCCACAGTATCCGTACCGTGAAATATACTTGGCGTGTTAAGCGTGACGTCTGGTTTTATTTCAATTTTAGCAAAGATCAAGGGCGCAAGCACCCCGAGCGAATCAGCTACCGATATATCAAATGTTTTAAATGCGGACACGAAGGTCCACGTCTAAAAACCAGTGAGTAATACATGCTTTGCTATGCACGGCATGTTTTTTTTATTTGGCGCAGATACCGGGAATCGAATCGGGTCTCAGCCATGGGAAAACAGCAATAATTACCACTTAAAAAAATCCCAAACACTCGCCCAAAAGCCATGTGGCGCTTCAGCACCCGTCGAACCATCACCTGCACTGATAAGACTATTCGTTCCACTGGCGCCACTAGGCGTATCTGAAGCATTATCTAGTATGACCGCCACCTGTTCCCCCGGCTTCGCGACGAGAAATTGGCTTCGTATATCGGTCTCTACTCCTTCACGAGTATTTAAAGCGGCAACTGAATTTGCAAGTGCGGCCTCAGTAGACGAAGCCTTATCGAGCTGTGCCATAGCCTGTGACAAATACACTTGGCTCTCGCCAGACTTCTTATACACATTCCACGTAGCCTTTATAAATACACCGAGAATAATAATTAAAAAAACTATTACAAATGGCGAGTAAAGTGCCTTACGAAGCTTTCTTTTTTGGCGATATTCAAGCATGTTTTACAATTAATTCAAATATAGTATACTATTCGCACCAATAATTACCATATACATATGCTTTTCGATCAAAAAAATAAAAAGATTGTTCACCGAATATTCATCGTTCTCGGTATTCTTATCGTTATCGCGATGATTCTTCTATACTTTCCAGCGTTGAGCTACAAATAGTATTTTGTCCAAAATGGCAGCGGACTAGCAAAAAGTACGTAAAATCTGTTATGAGGACATTGTTCGCTCGACGGAGCGAACACTAGGAATTTTTCACCAGAAAAATATCCGTGTCCGAAAAACAGATTTTACGTACTTTTTGCTAGTCCGCACGCATCATTTTGAGAAAAACATCCTGCGGAATATTGACCTTACCAAGCTCCTGCATCTTCTTTTTACCTTTCTTTTGCTTTTCACGAAGCTTCATTTTACGAGTAATATCGCCTCCATACATATGCTGTGTCACGTCCTTTTTCATTCCTGAAAGCGTTTCAGAAGAAATGATTCGGCCCATAGCTTTCGCCTGAATCTTCATGGTGAACATTTGCCGTGGCAATACCTTGTGAAGCTTCTCGACAGCAGCCTTTGCTTCCTCCTCCGCTCGACGCCTTGATACGACACGAGAGAACGCTGGCACCACTTCATCAGCCACTAAAATATCCATTCGCACTACATCCGCCTCTCGACTCTCCGACACTTCATAAGAAATAGAAGCAAAACCCGAACTAATACTTTTTACTTCATCAAAAAAGTTACGCATAAGCTCGCGCAAAGGCATAATGAGCGTAATCGATGTACGATTCTCACCGAAATTCTCCGTAGCCTTCACATCACCTTCGTGCTCGAAGACTGATTGCATAAGAGCGCCAAGATATGATGGAGGCGTAATGATTTTCATCGTTACCAAAGGCTCGAGAATACGTGATATTTCATGATCATCAGGAAAAAGTGAAGGAGAATAGACTGTTACTGATTTACCATTTTTTAATTCTGCAATGTACGTGATCGATGGAGTCGTCACTACAAGATTCAGATTAAATTCTCGACGCAAACGCTCGGTAATAATCTCAAGATGGAGCATTCCCAAGAAACCACAACGAAAACCTCGCCCAAGTGAACCGGACGCTTCTTCTTCATAAGTAAATGAAGAGTCCGACAAACGAAGCTTGCCAAGAGCCATTTTTAAACCGTTAAAATCATCCTGACTTTCAGGATAGACCGAAGCCCATACAACAGGTCGAGGTGACATATACCCTGGGAGAGGCGCTTTGGTATCGCGAATCGAAGCAACAGTATCTCCAACGGAAGCAATACCCGGCTGTTTAATACCTGTCACAATGTAACCAATCTCTCCAGCAGACAAAGACTCCTTCGGTGTCTCATCAGGAGCAAAAATACCCACTTCAAGTGCATTAAAGGTCTCATTTGAAATCTTAAATACCAGCTGACTATGTCGTTCCACTTTACCACTTATCACGCGGACATAGACAATAACGCCTTTATGATTTGAATATTGAAAATCAAACACAAGCGATCGCAAATCATTTACCGAAGCAACGCCTGCAAGTTCAACATGTGGAGCTGGAACATGTTCAATAATATGTTCGAGTAGTTCAGGCAAGCCTTCACCGGTCTTACCAGAGACTTTGAGAACATCACTTTCTTCACAATCGAGGAGCTCGCAGAGTTCATGAATTGTCTCAGGAATTCGAGCTAATGGTGAATCAATCTTCGACACTACAGGAATGATTTTAAGCCCTGATTCTCGCGCCATATTAAGCGTGGTCAATGTCTGTGCTTGCACGCCCTGAGTCGCGTCTACGAGGAGAATAGAGCCTTCTACGGCCTTCAGAGCACGTGATACTTCATACGAGAAGTCGATATGTCCGGGGGTGTCGATGAGGTTCAAAACAAATTCTTGCCCAGCTTGCGCACCAGTACGCTTGGTGTACTTCATGCGGACAGGCTGCATTTTAATAGTGATGCCACGTTCTCGTTCTAGTTCCATGGAATCGAGCACTTGTTCTTGCATCTTACGCTTCTCAATGGTGCCGGTAATTTCAAGCATTCTATCAGCCAAGGTCGATTTACCATGGTCAATGTGGGCTATAATGCTGAAATTCCTGATAAATTGGGGATTCATATAAAGTACAGCTATACTAGCAGGTTTATGACAAATATTAAAGCTTTTGGCAACATCAAAGACTTTTTAAATCAACTATTCCACACAGGAGTTTCATATTTTAATTTATTTGGACACGGATATTTTTCTGGTGAAAAATTCCTAGTGTTTGCGCCGTCGCGCAAACAATGTCCAAATAAATTAAAATATGAAACTCCTGTGTGGATGTAGTATTTATAAAAGCTCCTGATCCACCGCAATAACTTTTACTTTCCAGATACGTACAAATAAAAAACCACTGCCATTAAGGTAGTGGTGTGAGCACAGAGTTCAATCAGGATAAGGATTCCAAAAGCTAAGTAACTAGCCCCACAACCCCAGCCTCATCGGTCTCCTCCTCGAATTCATCGTTGACCAACGGGGTATACCCGACGCGGAAACCACTGAAGACCAAAGTATTCGGCGCTGCGGCAAGTTCAGGGAACTCATCAATGAGGCAAATGCGGTGGATCTGTATGATCATTTTGAATCGACCAAGAGCCGCATCGTAGGCTGCGTTAGCATCCCTGACCTTCTGCGCTTCAGCGCATTCCACATTGAATCCATTCTTCAACTGGAATACTTTGTAGTCCTGTGTTGCTAACTCACAAGCAGCAAAAGCAGCATCAACCTCTTTACTGATGCCTCGACACGCTACGTGCACTTGCTGCAGGTCCGGACTCATTACATCGAGAACAACATCGTTCTTACCTGGTTCCATTTTGGGGAAGAAGCCAGTGAAGGTGGAGGTGTCAATGCCCCGAATATGGGCTAACAAACTAACACGAGGCTTTTTGGCCTGTGCATTCAGAGTATTTTCATTCATATATAAAATCTATAATCAAATGTCCCTAACGGTGAAAAACGACAATGCATGCCATCATTTTTTTTAAGGAACCAATGTGCACAATATATAGCATGCCAATGTCGTAAAGTCAATATTTTTTGTAAATTAACTTACACCACGCAGTAAAGACTTTTTGCATTATTTGGACATTGTTTGCGCGACGGCGCAACAACTAATATTTTTCATAGAAAAATATCCGTGTCCAAATAATGTAAAGTACAAAACTCCTGTGTGGATAAATTTTAATTACAAAGGCTCCTGATCAATCGCAATAACTTTCACTTTCCAGATACGTGCATGAAGCGCTTTCCACACATCATGAAGCTCGGCATTTTTTAGCAAGATAAGCACGACAAGCCAAGCAACAAGCCCCAATATTCCAGCGAAAAAGCCTTGCAAGAAAATACCGTAAATCTTTTGTAAATTAAAGACACTACTGAACACTTCAAGAAAAAGAAAAGCTACATATCCACCGACAACTGACGCTCCGAAACTGTGAAGCATTGTTTTCATCACTTCTGGAGTAAAATCCCCTTTCCAACCGCCGTAATCCTTATGGAACATATACCAGTGCAAAAACGCATTAAGGATACTTCCGAGTGAATACGCAAGAGCAAGGACGAGCACCGATGAACCAGCAATACCTGTAACTTTCAACAATGATTCAAGAAAATACGCAACGGTCGGATTTGAAATGAAAATAGCTTTTAATGCATATGCAAGTATCACGATTACAACCGCTGAAATACAATTTACCAAAAGTGGTCGACGTGTCTTCCCTTCAGCATAATATGCGCGAACAAAAAGCAGAATAAGTGATTGCCCGACAACCGATACCGTAAACAAAGCAAGCATTGCAGCTGTTAATCGCGTATCATTCCAATCGAATTGGCCAGCACCGAGGATGGTACGAACAATTTGTGCTCGAAGCACGATAAACATTACGGTCACCGGCATTGACCAAAATATAATATGTTTCGCCGATATTGCCATATGAGACACGTAACGCTTGATATCTCCGGATCCATAGAACTTTGCAAGTGCCGGAAATGCAGCAGAAGAATAACTAACACCAATAATACCAAGCGGTACCGACTGCAAATTCCATGCAAAATTAAAAATAGACACCGAACCCGCACCCATAAGTGTAGCGAGAGCGATGAGGAAAAATTCTGCAATTTCATTAGAGGATACCGTAAGCGTTCGTGGAAAAGAAATGAGTACTACTTCTCGAATCTCTTTCCAATCAATTGGTAAACGAAAGACCGGCACCAAACCACGCGAAGCTACGAATGGTAGTTGAATACCGAGATGAAGTGCCGCACCCAAAACAACACCAATAATCAGGCCGTATATTCCGAATATCGGATAGAGCACCACCGTACCAATAATTATTCCAACATTATACAGAAGCGGGCTAATAGCATAAATGAGGAAACGATTATACATCTGCGTGATACTTGCGAGAAAGTTCGACAAACCCATAAATATGGGCGAAAGAAGCATAATCCTCGATGTACTGATGAGAATTGGAAGATCCGAGCTATGCGCATACCCCGGTAAGAGCCATGGAATAATATATGGCATTAGAATCCAAATTATTACCGACACGCCGACAATACCAAGAAAAAAAGCTGAGAAAACATGATCGATGAAATACTTCTGCCCAGTTTTATTTTCAGTCCCCTGCTCTTTCCCTTTTTTGATGAGGAACGGCACAAGAATCGACGCAGCAACCGTCGAAGCAATCGTTGCATATATCATGTCCGAGACACGAAACGAAGAATAGTAGAGATCGAGAATTTGTCCTGCGCCGAAATTATATGCAAGCAATTTATCACGCACAAGCGCTAGAAGTGATGAGGCTATTGTTGCAGCACCTAGAAGATACGCAGCCTCGTGAAGGCCACTTATCTCTTTACCCAATAGACTAAATAACTTCTTAACCATTATTAGTTTGTAGTTGTTGCAGAAGTAGACGAAGATGTTATCTTCGTAGGTTTTATTTCAGACTTAGCTTTTTTAACCACTGGCTTTGTCTCTGGCTTCACAGGAACAGCTGGAGTTATTGGACTCGATTCAACATTCTCTACTTGTGTTGGAGTGTTAAAAATCGATTTACCAGACTTCAAACTTGCGAGAATTGCTGCAATAGTCGTATTTTGTGGATATTTACCCGCAAGATCATCGAATATGACCGCCGCATTCGTAATATCATTCACTCGCGCAAATGTAAGACCAAGATAGTATTCAGCATTCACATAGGTAATATCAACCTTAAGTGTACTCTGGAAAGCGGATGCAGCGGTTCGATAATCCCCACCATTGTATGACAATACTCCCGCTTCAAAAAGTGCATCAGTATAGTCAGGCTTCAACTGAAGCGCTGCGCTAATATCAGCCACCGCTGAACTCGTACTTCCATGAAGGTATTCGAGACGAGCAAGAGAAAGATATGTTGCTGGATTAAGTGGAGATAGTCGAATAGCGTGAATATAAGCAGCCTTTGAATTCTCATATGCATTTGGAACACTAATGGCTGTTGCGATCTCTGAAATATCCCCTTCGGCAATATAGTTATTAACATTTGCCGGATCAATAGCTTGACCACTTCGTGCATAACCAATACCTTCATTGATAAGTGCGCCAATTGTAGCCAATGCTGAACTAGATCCTGTCTGTGTTGTCGATATGATTGAATTAATATCGAAAGCATCAATCTGTGCCAATGCTTGATAATATGTGTCACTTTTTTTGAAACTCAACGCCGTATTAAATGACGATCGAGCACCGGCAATGTCTCCAACGACAGATGCATTTACCCCAGACTGGAAATATTTCTGTGCGAGAGTGTCTTTCACGTACACAAAGAGAAAACCGATTGTACATAACAAGAAGATGTAGAGAACAATAAGTGCTGCACGGCCAGCTTTGGCACTCTCACTTTCGCTCGTTCCCCAATGAATAGAACCTATTTCAAAAACACGCATCTTAGCGATATGCGAATGCTCGTGTGATTGTTCGGTTGCAAGTGCGGCGATAAAGAGACAAGTCATCACCATAGTAATGAAGAGTATTGCATGTGAAGGGTTATAGAGAACCAACATAGTCCACAAGAAAAACGTTGCAATGTATGTAGTACCGAGGGTTGCTCGTGACATGACAGTCTGTGGTGGGTGACGCATGATTCTGAAACCTGCTAAAAGAAGCCATACCATCAGCAAAATCCAAAGTATAAAGCCGATAAGTCCCTCATTTACAAGAGATGTGAGCAAGAAACTTGAACCATTTGGGAACGTGACATTCCAGAACTGCGTAGAATTAATCGTCTTTGGCTTATAGAGAAGATATTGTTCGGCAAATCTATCAGGACCGGCACCTAAGACTGGCGATGTTTTAATTGTTGAAGCGGCGATATCAAGTGTAGATTGCCATGGTAGTGATATCTCTGCATAATTAACTGACAGTGACGTAACAAGGCCACTAACAATAACTTGTCCTTTCCACACAAAGCCTGCAGCGACGATAAAGATGACGATAGCGAAATAAGGTACTTTTTTTGTAAATGAACCCTCAATCGTTCGAGCGACAATAATACGATATATCGCATAAAACAATGTGGTAAGTGCGATACCGACCCAGATCAAATACAAATCAACTAGAGCCACAGAAATAAAGCTCACCACACAAAGACCGATTGTGATCGACATTAACCGTCGCGTTGTTGGTAACATTTTCGAAATATTCATCTCGAGCACAAAGAACGAAACAATAAAAACCAATGCGGATAAAATACCGAGGTCGTACCATGAACCGACCATAGTTGATGTCTGAGATGTGAATATACCAAAACTAAGCAAAGGATAATTAAAAAGTCCTGAAATAATTCGAATGAAATGAAACAGTGCCA
Source organism: Candidatus Tayloriibacteriota bacterium (assembly GCA_903893855.1). Lineage (GTDB taxonomy): Bacteria > Patescibacteriota > Minisyncoccia > Phycocordibacterales > PALSA-1337 > PALSA-1337. The sequence goes on along the minus strand of CAITNV010000037.1, from coordinate 1,364 downwards.
CGAGAACAAAACAACCGGTAATAGCTGAGAGGATCACTGCAATACGTTCGCGACTTCGTGCAAGAAGTACTGTCAGGAAACCACCGAGCAATATGAGCATAAGGAACCCACCTGTGTACTGATCGAATGTTACACCCATAAAAGAATTAACAGCGCTCGCTGAGAAGAGCGAAGCGGCGACGGCAACGATAGCAGAGAGACCACCGAGTATCACAACAGGATGTAAAGGCACGGAAAGTTTATGTCCTTGTATTCGAGATACGCAATAGAGAGCAAAAGAGATAAGGACTCCAAGAGCGATGATTAGAGTCTTGACCGCCATAAACGGAAGAAAAGCCGGTGACAGAAAGAAGACGATAGCAAGCACGATCGTGCCCACAAATACATTAAATGAAGCTTTTTCTATTTTTTCCATGTGTATAATATTAAATAAAATAATTGAGATTATTATAGCATAATTCACCAAGCAAAAAGCACTCCGTTATGGAGTGCTTTTTGATGTTGTTGTACCGATAAGCCGAATTCTGTAGCCTTTGCTTGCGCATTGGCTTAACAGCTATTTATCTGGGATGTGTGTTGCCACACACCTCAAGCGGCACTTCCACCAGCCGAAGCTGATGGACACGGCCTTGCACCGAGGTAAGGATTTAGCCGTTGCACCCTGCACGTTGCCGTGCAGGCTTATCCAAAATTGCTTTTGGATACCCACATCTTTTCAAATGTAAGCGTCTCTGTTCGCACCTCGCGGATTGCTCCGGACGGGCGTTACCCGCTACCCTACTGCATGCAGTGTATAAATACACAGATTGCTTGCGCAATGAACCATGCCAGTGTTCGGACTTTCCTCTATATATACGCTTGCGCATATATACAGCAGCTGTTTGGTACAGCATTAATAATATACCATATTCAGGAGAATTTGGCAAAAAATACTACTCTTCAGAAGTCGTCTTTTTATCTTTTCCCTTAGTATCAGCGTCTTTTGCACCATGAGCATGTGAGTCCACTTCATAGCTCGTATTCTGTGCTTCAAAGAAATTAACGAGTTCGTACACATCGGTAGCAGCTGACATCCACTTTGCGGGGTTGGTGACATTGTAGTGCTTTGGGAAACCAAGCTCTTCGAGACGTCGATCTGCTACGTACTGCACATACTGGTTAACATAGTCGGCATTAAGACCAAGAATTCCATTTGGGAAAAGGCCTTTATTGTATTCAACCTCGAGATTAACTCCTTCAATAATGATATTTCGAATGTCGTCTGCAAAATCCTCAGTGAGAAGGTCTGCATTCTCCTCGAGAATGTTCTGAATGAGGTTCATACCGAACTTGAGGTGAAGTGATTCATCCCGAAGCACCCAGTT
>CAITNV010000036.1 GCA_903893855.1 Candidatus Tayloriibacteriota bacterium | reverse complement strand
TCGTAAGTCTCTAAAACTAAAGACTTTTTTGGGTCGTATGACGGTAATTTGTGAATCTGATGCTACGGTAGGTGATTGCATAATTTACTACATATTATATGATAACTGCCATGAATACAAACACAACACGAGCAAATTCTGTTCTGCGGTATATTATTTATTTTCTATTGGGCGCCTCTTTCTTCGTGACACTCTTCGGTCCCTATGACGGGGGAAGTGCACTTTCGCAGACATGGCTTAATATTGCTGGTGGTTTTTTCTTCCCATTTATTACAACTAAGGCTTTTATTTTTAGAATACTTATTGAATTAGCTTTTGCTCTATGGCTCGTACTCGCTTTTCGCGATATAAAAGCTCGACCGAAGGTTACCGCTCTTACTGTTGGGGTTACTGTATTTACTCTTGTTGCACTTTTCGTAGATATTACTGGTGTGAATTTTATACGGAGCATCTGGTCTAACTTTGAGCGTATGGAAGGGTGGGTGTCTATCATTCACCTTTGGATGTATTTCATGGTGTTTACATCTATTGCTCGTGCTGAGGATCTTGAAGCTACGCGTAAAAATTGGCATCGCATATTCAATGTCTCTTTTATTGCTGCATTCCTCGTGGCTTTTTGGGGTATATTGCAGTTAACTCATCATGCACAGATTCACCAGAGCGCAGATCGTCTCGATGCATCTATCGGTAACTCTGAATATTTGGCTGTATATATGCTTATAAATGCATTCTTGGCTGGATATATGGCTGTCGTTGCTTGGGCGAAGAAGAAGGGTTCAGGTTGGGTATATGTCGCTCTCGCTCTGTTATATTCTTTCGTTCTGTACTTTACACAGACTCGTGGCACGACACTTGCCCTCATCGCCGGTGTTCTTGTCGTGTGTGGAATATTTGCTTTTGCAAAGGATTCGAGTTTGAAGCATACATCAAATGAAGCTCGTGCAAAAAATAAAGTTCAGCGTATTGTTGCAGGAAGTTTTCTTGGTTTGGTAATTCTTGGTGGTGTTGGATTTTATCTTGAACGAAATAGTCATTTTGTTCAGAGTCATACGACACTTGCTCGTATTGCGTCTATTTCCATTAATAACCCGCGCGTACAGTTCATCTGGCCGATTGCATGGATAGGATTTAAAGAGAAGCCGATTCTCGGTTGGGGACAGGAGAATTTTAATTATGTCTTCAATAATAATTACGATCCAAAGGCTTGGGCTCAAGAGCAATGGTTTGACCGAGCACATAATGTGTTCATTGACTGGGCTATTAATGGTGGTGTACTCGGTCTGGGAACGTACATTACGCTTTTCGTGCTCGCTTTCATGGCTGTTTGGAAATCAGATTTTGATATCAAACAACGTGCAGTTCTTACCGCTCTTCTCGTAGCATATGCAATCCATAATATGTTCGTATTCGACAACCTCGCGAGCTACATGATGTTCTTTGTGGTATTGGCTTTCCTTTCAAGTGAATGGTATGCACGGCGGTTACGCAGTGAGACAGATCCGGGGATGTTTTCGAGAATTGAGTCACGTATACGTGCTATCGCTGTAAATACTGAGGTGGCTGATTGGATTGTTGCTCCGATTGTTATCATTGCGACTGCTACGGCAATATATTTTGTTAATGTTCAACCAATACAGCAGAACCTTAGCCTTATCAACGCTCTTATTAATTGTCAGTATGTCGGACAAAATGGCGCTCCTCCAGCTGATACTTCGTATTTCGTAAGTGCTTTAAATGGCCCATACATTGGTCGGCAAGAAACGCGAGAACAACTATACTCTTGTGTTGGCGGTGTCTTCGGATCAAATAACGTTACAAATAAAGTTAAAGGTGATTTTTATCAGTTGACTTCTAAGGCTTTCGTAGATCAGACTGTTGACACACCAGAAGATCTTCGCGTATACCTTTTTGCCGGTTCGTTTTATAACGGTTTAAATCAGTGGGGAATGGCATTACCATTCTTAAAAAAGGCATATCAATTGTCGCCGGTTAAACAAAGCGTGCTCTTCGCTATCGCTCAGAACTACATTAACGGCGGTGAAGCAAGCAGTACTGAAGCTGTTGCTTTCTTAAAGACTGCATACACTGAAGCACCAGATTTTCCACAGGCTAAGAGTGCGTACGCTGAAGGTTTATACGCAACTGGAAAGTATCAGGATGCAATAGTACTCTACAGGGAGATTCTCGCTGATAATCCTTCTGACTTACAGAGCATGCTCGAACTTGCGGGTTCATACACCTATCTTAAGCAGACGTCACAGGCTGTTGCACAGCTTCAGCTTCTCGCTTCTTCATCTCCTCAGAATGCTACAGCGATTAATAAGTATATTAGTCAAATAAAGGACGGTGTTAACCCATTCTTGCCAGCTTCAACTTCGCCACAGAAAGCCCAAAATTAGCCATTTTTTTAGGTGTTGATAAGCGGGACTAGATTGCACAGAGCTATTGAAAAGTAGTTTGACAATATTTTAATTTCTGCTATACTGTACCCGTGTGAGTACTAACAGGTTTAGCTTTTAGCTTTAACCGAGTTGTTAGTTAACAAATATTATGTCTACACAATTTCCCGCCTTGGCGGGATTTCGTGTTTTTGGATAAAAATTTCTTGATGTCTCATCCACACGCTGTGCACATTTTACCCATCAGGGCTATTGGTAATTTCGCAATTATTGCTATAATTATGAGAGGTTGTTCCAAGTAACGGCAGACGGCTGTGCTCACATTTTAATTAGACATTATATTTGGAGATTAACACCCGTCTGCCATTTTTTGGCGCAACATTACTATCGACT
>CAITNV010000035.1 GCA_903893855.1 Candidatus Tayloriibacteriota bacterium | reverse complement strand
CCAGTAATATCTACGAAAAGTGCAACAAGAGTAAATACAGTAACCCCAACAGTAAGAGCAGTAACCTTCGGTCGAGCTTTTATATCGCGAAAAGCGAGTACGAGCCATAGAGCAAAAGCTACTTCAATGAGTATTCTGAAAATAAAAGCTTTCGTTGTAATAAACGGAAAGAAAAAGCCCCCAGCTATATTAAGCCAAGTATTTGATAACGCACTTCCTCCATCATATGGACCCAAGAGTGTCACGAAGAAAGAAGCACCCAATAAAAAATAAATAATATATCGGAGAACAGAATTTGCTCGTGTTGTGTTTGTATTCATGGCAGTTATCATATAATATGTAGTAAATTATGCAATCACCCGCCACAGCAACAGATTCACAAATTACCGTCATACGACCCAAAAAAGTCTTTAGTTTTAGAGACTTACGAGAACTCTGGGTCTATCGTGAGCTCCTATTCTTTTTCTCATGGCGAGATATTAAGGTCCGTTATAAGCAGACTATTATCGGTGTACTTTGGGCCATATTTCAACCACTTGCAACTATGGTGGTCTTTACCGTTTTCTTTGGGAAACTGGTTGGGGTACCTTCAGACAATGTTCCATATCCAATATTCGTATATGTTGGTCTATTATTCTGGCAATTTTTTGCTGATTCACTTGGAGATACGAGCAATGTACTCATTTCGAATCAGGCTATTATCACGAAGGTATATTTTCCTCGCCTTATTTTGCCAATATCTGCAGTCATAACAAAACTCATCGACTTCGGTGTTGCTGCGATTATCCTTGTCGGACTTATGATCTACTACGGCTATATGCCACATATTTCTGGCTTATTTATTTTACCTCTACTCCTTGTTATCACCTTTATGGCGGCAATTGGTGGAGGACTTTTCCTCGCTTCGATCAATGTAAAATACCGAGATGTTCGATATGCACTTCCTTTCTTTATTCAAATCCTACTATTCTTAACGCCGGTTATTTACCCCGCAAGTATTGCAGGTAAATACTCTTGGATATTAGCATTTAACCCAATCATGGGAGTAATACAGAGTGCACGAGCAGCATTACTAGGAACTGCCCCACTTAATTGGGCGCTTATTGGGAGCTCATTTTTAGGAACACTCATACTATTTCTTTTTGGAATTTATATGTTTAAAAAAACTGAGAGATATTTTGCGGATGTAATTTAACTATTGTTTCTTTACGATTACACAAAGCGAACGTGTTGCAAATATATCATTTGAGTGTTGCATTTCATTTCGAAAACAGATTTTCTCAATAGAAGATACTATTGGTTTGAGTAAAAAAAGAACTATTGGACGCACGAGACGATATAATTTCTTTTGAGAAAAGGCCCGCTCACGTCGCGAAATACCCCGCATTAATGTATAAAGCTTCGCATGCAACTTGGTCTCTTCATAAAAAGAAAGTTCGACTTCATAACCAGCTTGACGACAAATATCTACAACTTCATTTTTTGTATAATGTTTAATATGGCCAAGGTAGCCGGACTTCTTATAGAAAATATCGGATTGAGACGCTGGACCACAAAAGATAGGATTCGGAGTAACGATATACACGATTCCACCCGCTTCCTGTACATGAGAAATCTGCTTCATGAATGGAACAATGTCGACAATATGTTCAAAAATATCCATAAGAAGGACAAAATCGAAATGTTTTGACTTGGCATACTTTTCAATTGGACCATTAAAAAAAGTAATATTAGGATATGTGTCTGCGAGAATCTTTTGGCCAGAATGAATATCTATATCTACACCGACAGCGTGTTTGAACTTTGCAGCCAAAGCTGCTATATAGTGCCCATTACCACAGCCTACATCAAGCGCGGCGTCCCATGTATCACATAAATTAATAGCATAGTTAATATGGTCGAGGGTTGCTTTCTTTGTAACATCCGGCACACGTGCGGAATATTCATTATCGAGGAGTCGTTCTTTGTACTAAATGTATAGGTCGTTAGGTTGGTACATCGCAATTAATTACTATCGTTAATAATCTTCTTAATCCAATAATCAATATATAACGGATGTATCTTATCATGTTTCAACCGAGTTGCCACAGGAATATTTCGCCAATCATCAATAATGCACAATGGAATTCCGATGCGACAGAAGTATTCAGCTGCGACTGATCGAGTAACAATAGGAATTGTTCCGAGATACAAAGCCTCCCACGTACGATGGCAATCAAGCCCATTTCCTTCTGGTGAAGCTACCCGAGTGTATTGACCGAGTTCCGCCAGATAAGAGTATGGGGTTAATGGACCCTTAATCTCAACCGCATCTGTACGAGCCCGTAATTGTTGTAGAGCCAATTCCCTCTTGCGCACATTAGTCGCTACATTAAAACCAAATAATATTTTGTCAGTCCGTACTTCATTCTGCCTCTTTGAAAAAATCCTTTTGCGAAAATAATTAAAAAGAAATGGTATACCATTAATAAAATACCAACGATTTTCAAGGCCAATTGGTATTGGAGTTATTTTTGGGTGCACAATATTTACATTTTGTGCATACCAATGAATAATGTTATTGTCGATATATTTTAGATCAGCTTCGCTGATATTACGGTCGCCATTGTGAGTTATGAGCTTATACGGTTCGGCAATGCTCCGATGATGTGTAGCGAAGAAAACATCAAGCATGTCACTTTTAACAAAAACAATATCACCCTGCTTGACACTCAGCGGATCAAAGCTGTCTTTTTTCGTGGTCTCGTCGAAAACGTGTTGCGCAATCTTTCTAAAACCATCACCCGTAATATACGGATGAGATGCTAGGCGTAATTTAAATAATACCTGAGTATTACGACCAATTGAACTGAATACCCTGAAGATATTTCTATTTTTTAGGAGCTGAATAAGCATATTTTTTACGAAATAGTCGCTTCATTAAAATACCAAATAAACGAAAATAATCTTTAATCGTAAAAGCTGATGAAGTGAATAATGACGAATTAAACACTTGTCTAATCTGGGCTAACCTAGACCCTGAATATAGACCACACAGCGTGTACCAACGCCCGAGCAAAGCTTTAAATAAAATGACCTTATCATACTTCCTTGAAATAAGATTCGCTTCATATATCCTCTTGAACCACACATCTGCCCTATGTAAATCAGATTCGTTCACAACAACTATTTCAAAACAAATGGCATTATGGAATTGTAAATCGTCTTCGGTGTACACGACTCCGAGTCGATCGAGTCTTCCTCCCAATACCCGCATTACCAATTCTCTACAAAGCTCACGTTTGCGATGGGAAATACTTTTACCATGAACTCGATACTTCAAAAGCACCTCCTGAAGATTTGCCACTCCGTGAGAATCAGATATTCGAGTAGTTAATTCAAAATCTTCAGACAGAGTATACTCGCTCTTGTAAACAACCTCGGGAAGCGCCGATGTGCGAATCATTACTGTCGGGTTTGCGAAATTATTACCAAAAAGCAATACGACTGGTATCTCCTCGGGAGGAGCCTGAAATCTCCATACGACATTATTTGACACACCTTTGGTATCAATTAATTCAACCCAAGTACCAACCATCCCGACACGATGATGTGTTTCGAGATACGCCACTTCATGTGCAAAACGTTCGGGCAAAGAAATGTCATCAGCATCCATTCGAGCAATATACTTACCTTGTGCCATACTAATACCGCGATTGACCTGATGTACGATACCCATATTCTTGTCACTCGAAAACACTCGAATTCGAGGGTCAGAAATAGACCGCACAAGTTCAAGACTCTTGTCTGTAGAACCATCATCAAGAATTAAAAACTCAAAATCCGCATAGGTCTGTTGTAAAATACTTTCAATAGCCTCACGGACGTACAATTCAGCATTGTAAACGGACATCACCACCGAGACAGTTGGTTTTTTAGCCATATTTGTAATCGTTTGATTTATAATATACTATATAAATGATTATGCAATCAGCTCCAATTATCGAGGTAAAAAACGTTAGCAAAAAATACAACATCACTCATGAACGTGGTCGCTATATATCTATACGTGATGTTATAACCAACATCATCAAGTCCCCTTTTGCTTTCCTGAAGACTCGTATCAAACGTGTTACGGGAATCGAAAAAAAAGAAGAATTCTGGGCACTTAAAGACATTAACTTTAACGTTATGAGAGGCGAGGTTGTTGGTATTATTGGGCGAAACGGTGCAGGTAAATCAACCCTATTAAAAATTCTTTCTCAGATTACCCCACCATCAACTGGGGAAATCCGTCTTAATGGACGTGTGGGTTCACTCCTTGAAGTAGGCACTGGTTTCCATCCTGAACTTACCGGAAGAGAAAACATTTTTCTCAATGGCGCAATCCTCGGAATGAAACGTGCCGAAATAGTAAAAAAATTTGATGAAATCGTCGCATTTGCAGGTATAGAAAAATTCCTTGATACTCCGGTAAAACATTATTCGAGCGGAATGTACGTTAGGTTGGCCTTCTCGGTCGCTGCACACATGGAGCCAGACATACTCATTATCGATGAAGTGCTCGCAGTTGGTGATGCAGAATTCCAAAAAAAGTGTCTCGGTAAAATGGATGAGATCACGAAAGAAGGTGGCCGAACAATTCTTTTTGTAAGTCACAATATGACCGCGATTAGTAGCTTGTGCACTCGAGTTATTCTTATCGATAAGGGGCAGGTCCTCGCTATTGGCTCTACCGAAGAAATAATTCGAAAATACAGCAATGAACAGCGTAACCACATCCAAAAAGATTGGAAAGGTGATGCCGGAGACGAAGATGTACGCCTACATAGGGCTTCTGTTCGTTCTCTAGATCCACACGAACAGTTTCGTACGGATGCTGCGATCGAAATAAGTATTGAATGTGAAATCCTGCGCCCAGTTAGCGACCTAATACTTGGCATATGTTTGTTTTCAGAATTTGGATATCAAATAGCGTATAGTCTCTATGACGATCGTGAGAAAGGTTTAGCACCAACGATTCCTAAAGGCTCATTTGTAAAACGATTCGTAATTCCTGCAAATACATTGGCACAAGGCTCATACCGCATTGAGCTTGATATCGGAATCAACAATATTAAGAGAATTATCGGTGGAGAAAAAGGCCAACTCACGATTAGCCTAGAGAATGTCTCAGGTCTTGGTCAAAGATACCCACAACCGCCCGGTCCTGGGAGATCGAGTTTCCTACGACCTGACTGGGCAGTGAAGTAATATATGAAAACAAAACCGAATAAAAAGATAAAAGCAGTTCTTTTTGATCTTGATGGGGTTCTTGTTAATATGCCCGATGGTCATTATGAGGCTCTCAATAAGGCTCTTGCATTATTTGGGACATCTATTGGTCGTGATGAGCATATGTCGTATTTCAACGGCTTGCCAACCAAGAAGAAACTCGAGCGACTTGAAGAAGACGGTCGTCTGCCTCGTGGTTTACGTGAATTTATTAATACGGTAAAACAAAAACACACCAAAGAAATTATTCCTGTACACTGCACACCGGATTATTCAAAAATAATTCTACTTGAGCATTTAAAAAATAATGGCTTACTTGTGGCGTGCTGTTCCAACTCGATGAAGGAGACACTTCACTTAATGCTCACATCAGCTCAACTCTTTAATTATTTTGATCTCATTATTGGTAACGATGAAATTACTCGCGCCAAGCCAGACCCAGAAATATACATTACTGCAATGAAACGGCTTAATGTAAAACCAGAGGAAACTATAATTATCGAAGATTCTCCACATGGAATTCAAGCGGCTGAAATGAGCGGAGCTATCGTGGTAAAAGTTAGAAACACTGATGATGTGAATTTATCTCTTTTTACTAATATACTACGATAACGTATATGAAAATCATTATTCCAATGGCCGGTCTCGGTACTCGATTCAAAAAAGTAGCTGACACGAACCCAGAATATATCAAACCGAAACCTTTTATTGATGTAAAAGGCAAACCAATGGTGCGTTGGGCGACAGGGTCTTTACTTTGTATATCGCACCCTGATACTGTCAAGAATGACGACCAGAACGTTATGATGTCAGACCTCATCTTTATAATCCTGAAAGAGCATGACGAGATGTACAAGCTTGAAAAGAATTTACGAGCAATATATTCAAACGATATTCGTGTAATTGTTCTACCGCACATCACTCGAGGTGCAGCTGAGACTGCGCTACAGGCCAAACCGTACGTCGAGCCTGAAGAGGAAATTATTATTACTGACTCTGATCATTATTTTAATGGCGCAGATTTTATTGCCGCAATTCGAAATAAAAATCCTGAAGTTGCGGGAATTATCCCTGTATTCAAAGCTCGCAATGATGGCATTGCGAAATGGAGCTATTCCCTGCTCAAAGAGCCCGAAGCGAAGCGTAGTCAGATCGTGCGAGTCGGAGAAAAAGACGCCGATCTTATGAATGCAGGAGCATATGCTAATATCGGTGCATATTATTTCACGAAAGCAAAATATTTCTTCACTGAAGCAGAGAACGTCATCGAAAAAAATGCTATCGTTAACGTAGCTGGAAAAAATGAATTTTACATTGCACCATTATATGAGAACATGCTAGAAAATGGGCTACGAGTGGACGCTGTAGTTCTCGATACTGTCTGGGGACTTGGAACTCCCGAGGATCTTGAATACTTTATCACTCATAATTAATATACACATGACTAAAAAGATTAACATTGTAGTACCAATTGCGGGGCGCGGTGGAGCTTTTCAACAAGCTGGCTATACATTTCCAAAACCACTCATTGATATTAATGGTAAGACCTTGATTGAAATTGTTGTGAACAATATTAAACCAAAAGTCCCTCATAGATTTATTTTTATCCTACTTCATGAGCATGTAGAGAAATATGACATGCACAATGTATTAAAGCGTGCCGCACGAGAACCATTCGAAACGATTAGTATACGTGGAACAACCGAAGGAGCTGCATGTACTGCCATCACCGCAATAGAACATATTAACAATGATGAGGAATTAATCATTGCTAACTCTGATCAATTCATAGACGGAGGTATTAATTCTTTTATTACTGCGGCGCGAAAAAAAGATACGAGTGGCACTACACCTGACGGTTTAATTATGACCTTCCCCTCTACCCACCCTCGCTGGAGTTATGTTAGAACAAACGGATCTGATGTCGTAATTGAGACTGCGGAGAAAAAAGTCATTTCAAATCAAGCGACTGCCGGCATATATTATTTCAAAAAAGGATCAGATTTCGTACACGCAGCCCAGTCTATGATATTAAAAAACATTAGACATAATGGCGAATTTTATATCTGTCCAGTGTATAATGAATTAATCCTTGCAAAAAAAGGCGTGTCCGCATTCAACATTGATCAAAAGAAAATGCATAGTCTTGGCACACCGGAGGACCTCAGGTCTTTCTTAAACAAATAATATGAAATCTCTAAAAAAATATACACGAAAGTTGCTTACGAAATACCAGCCACATAAAAAACTGTCTTCGCTTGTGTTCTCTCCAATTGAAAGTCTTAAGGACTCCTTTGCAACCTATCACCTTCGCCCACGTCGTGCAGCTACTATTGGTACTCACGCCGATGCTTTGATTAACGAACCGAAAACTGCAATTGTTATCCAAGGCGGTTTAGCCGAACAACACGACTTTACCCTTGAAAGCATTAGGTTATACAAGGAACACTTCCCTAATGCGATACTAATTCTATCGACATGGGAAGGAAATAATTCTGGCTATATTGAGAAAATTAAAAATGAGCATATTGAAATAGTTGAATCACCCAAACCAAATTTCTCCGGCATTAGTAATGTCAATCTACAAATTATATCGTCACAGAGAGGGCTTGAACGAGCAAAAGCTCTCGGTGCCCTATACGCAGTAAAAACAAGGACCGATCAACGTATGTATTCTCCACTTGCTCTCGAATTCCTTAGAAATGTTTTAAAAGCTTTTCCTTTGATTAAAACAAACAGTATCCAGAAAGAACGTATTGTAAGCATAAGCCTTGATACTTTTAAATATCGCCTCTACGGATTATCAGATATGTTTGTCTTTGGACATATTGACGATATGTTATTGTATTGGACTCCAAAGCTCGATATGCGAAACAGCGAAGACGTTGATCTTGATTCGTCAGTTAAAAATTTTGGAATTTCAAGGGTTTGTGAAGTATATTTTGCAACTGAATTCCTAAAAAAGGTCGATCACATGCCAACAATGACGCTTGCAGATTCTTGGTATGCATATGCCAACTATTTCTGTGTTATTGATCAGGCAAGTATCGATCTATACTGGCCGAAATATATGCCGCGCATTGAACATCGATACACATTTTATGACCACACTAGAAATAGCCAAGCGTTGACTTTTGCAGAGTGGCTTAATCTATACGTCGGGCTCAATAATAAAGCCATGATTCCGGAGAATGCCCTATCGAAAAGATTTGGAGAAACTGTACATACGTAACAGACACACATATTCAATATGAAAAGAAACGAGCTCTCTATTATCATACCCTGCTATAACAGCGAAAGAACACTTACTGAAGCTGTAGAATCTTGTTATAGGCAAAATATTCCAACAAAAGACTTTGAAATTATCTTGGTTGACGATATGTCAACTGATTCTACACGGGAGCTTATCAAAGATATTGCAACAAAATACACGAACGTCCGT
>CAITNV010000034.1 GCA_903893855.1 Candidatus Tayloriibacteriota bacterium | reverse complement strand
TGGGAATCACGCTGTGGCACGACATTTTGATGAGCGCTGGCATTGTCTTGGTTACCTCGTTCTTTATTAATCTTCACAAAAGCCCAATCAATCTTAAAAAACTCTTAGCCCTTGAATTACTTCCTGGCTCCATTCTTGCCTCATTTCGACCAAATGGATTGCCAACAATTGCAATTTTTGCTTTGTTCTATGGGTTGTTTGTACTGATTAAGCATCGATCTCAATTCGCATTAACAGCCAAGTTGTTGATGACATCAATAGTACTGACTGCGCTTGTCACCATTATTGGCTCAAACCTAATTTTGGGTCTTAGTCCTATAAATAATTATTATGCCCAAGAATGGATGCTTAACGATATTTCATGTTATGCCGAATCTGCTGCCGGCAAAGATTTTGTCGAAAAAAATATACCTGGAATTGGAACCACAGATACTTGGCGTTCGCTTGCTGCCTGTACTTTCTTAAATGGCGCAACAATTTCAAATGAAGAGAAATTTGCCGCTGAAAAATATATTCCTTCAGCATGGATTGAACTCCTCAAACAAGATCCGTTTTTTGTTTTGATTACACATGCAAAACGCAACGCTTACTTAATTCCATTACCTATTTTCGGGATTCCAACTGAGCCGTTCTTACACAGCACAATTGAATTTAAGGACCAAGACATCAACTGGGCTTTTCCGAGCGTTGCCGAAAAGGCGCGAATACCGATGCGCCTATGGAATGCGGGCAGAGGATTAACTGGATGGGCTGGACTTTGGTCGTTAGTTTTAATTGGTTTGGCGGTTTTCGGGCGGCGGAAGAATCTTGTGCCTGCAATTGCGATGTCATTAGCGATGGTGGGAATTATCTTTGTAGTCGCACCTATTCCTGACGGACGGTATGCGCTCTTTGTTTTGATTGCTGGCCAACTGGCTCTTATTGGAAATATCGTCGAGTGGGCCCAGACGGGCTCGAACCGTCGACCCACGGATTAAAAGTCCGTTGCTCTACCGACTGAGCTATAGGCCCCACTGCGCACCACTTTGAATAACAAAACTAATGTTTGCCGGCAAAGCTAGTCGCGAGGGGCAATCGTATCGGACTCAGCGGACCAATAAATCCCGTAATTCTTGAGCGTAAATATCTGATTATCGACCATTGGCGGCGCGGGCCAAGCGATCGCGAATAGCAACGGCAATACCGATACCGATTGGCTGAATCACAACGACTTCTTGTAATCCCTGAGCATCAGCTTCTCGAAGCGCCGAATAAAGAATGCGTGCGAACTCTTCATCATCATGGGGTGAAGCCAAGCGAATAACACCTGGGGGAGTTTCGATATTGGCATGTGCAATAAAGCCTTGCCCCACAGTTGGTGTTTCACATAAGAAAACTTTTGCCGCCGGTGCATAGTGATTTTCAAGCGAACCGCTGACACGGATCTCGGCCTGCGCGCTGTTTTGAACCGACAGCCCGGTGCTCTCTCCAATCATTGCCACACTTATCGCCCCTGGCCGTAAAACCCGTGGCGATTCTCCGG
>CAITNV010000033.1 GCA_903893855.1 Candidatus Tayloriibacteriota bacterium | reverse complement strand
GTATTGCCCTGATCTGATGAAGAAGGTGGTGGAGGAGTATTGTCGACAGGTGTTTGTGGGGGCGCAGGCGGAACTGGAGGCACATACGGCACGCCTAAACCACCATTTCCTGAACCAGCTCCAGAGCCACCACCGTCACCCTCTGAACCTGCACCCGCACCCGTATCTGCCCCTCCACCTTGTACCTCTTGAAGAGACGCTTCGAGGTCAGCAATACGCTTTTGATCATCGAGTATGGCCTGCTTTTGATCTGCTATGGCTTGAGCATCACCCACCTTTTCTTTAGCTGCGACATTGTCATCTGCTGCTTGAGCAGCCTCTTGTGCGGCAGTTGTATCATCGACAACCCCAATCACTTGATCTATCGCTGCATCAACTTGCTTTTTATACGCATCGATCTGGCTTTGTGTAAGTCCATTGTCGCCAGCTTTTAGTGAACTAAGTATTGCATCAAGATCACGTAAATATTGCAAAACATCTGGACCGTATGCGCTCTTCCAAGTTTTAAATATTATTTCGATTCCAGTTCGTTCATCACGGATATTTTGTTCGAAGGTGGGGTCTGGAGAGATAATTTTTTTAGCAATGGGATCTATTTGCTTTGTCATCGTCGAACGCACTACGCCAGCTTCATGGTCGAGCGTAGTCGTAAGACTCTTATGGGCATCATTCGCAGCTGACCGAGCATCGGCAAGCGTCTGTGTATCAAGACTTCCCATAAGTGACCGCAGAAGCGCTACGTCGCGAGACTCAGCCTCTTGTGCTTGTCGCAACTGGTCCGCGAGCGCTACAGCGTCCTGATCCACGACATGAACGTTAACTGGAGTGTGTACTGAAGTATCGACGGCACCGAAATATCGTTCACTCACATAATATGTAAGTGCCGCGAAGACAAGAGCCGAGAGTAAAATAACTGATTTATTCATATTCACTATAAGTATAAACCATTTGTTCATGGTATCCTATGTGTATGAATCTTGGCTTTATCATCATTCTTATCAGCCTTGCGGGCTATGTAAGCAATGCGCTTAATTGGAAATATCTCAATTATCGCCCGATGCATTGGCTTTATTATATCGGTACTTTTGTTCACGAAAGTTCGCACGCTCTCCTCTGCCTCGCAACAGGAGCTAAAATAGAGAAGTTTAAAGTCTTCTCTAGCCAACCCATGGTGGTGCATCGTCGGCCACGCATTCCTTTCATTGGGCAAATGCTCATATCAATCGCTCCGATATTCGGCGGGATGATTTTCCTCGTCCTTATCAATCATTTCCTTCTTGGGGATTATTTCACAACCGCTGCACCACTCGTTCTCATCCATTCACTCAATATCTTGGCGTGGCAAAGCTGGGTTATGATAGTGCTTTTCTTCAATGCAGGAGCAATGTTCGGCCCATCTCCACAAGACCTTCGAGCTATGTGGCCAGCGCTTATTGTGTTACTTTTTATCCATTTCGCCCCCGCTGCGGACCTCGGTGTAACTATCCTTGGCCTCATACTTATTAATATTGCATTGCAAATCGTTGCTGTGACTATTATCACAATTGGGAAATGGATTAACTCGCGAAGATTTCGCCAGTGAAATTTAAAGAAGTCTCAACCGAGTGATCGTTTCGTACAATTACATATTGAAAATCATACTCGGACACAAGCACATCCGGCGAAACAAAAAAAAGACATGTAGCGAGAGCGTCCGCAACTATCGCAGTTTTAGCAATTACCCACACAGCAGAGATCTCTCGTGGCGAACTAAGGGTGTGAGGGTTAATGATATGAGTAAAATCACCCCACACTCGCCGATTCCCTGCAGATCCGCATATACTTCCATTATTCATTTCGTATATGCCAATAGCCTGCGTCGGATCATCGGGGTGTTCGAGCCCAATCCTAATTGGTTTCACTTTTTTGTCTGAATCGGGAGTGTGTACAAGAATATCCCCTCCGGCATCGATACAAAAGTGACTGATTCCGCAGGCCTCCAGCAATTCACCTACAATATCCACAAGATATCCTTTACCTGCGGCACCAAAATCAAGTAATACCGGCTGATTAACTGTGAGTTTCGGGTACTCATAGATAAGCACATCTTCCCAACGTGGCGGTTGCGATAGCTGACCCTTTTGTTTAAGTGAATACACGGCGTCGTAGCCTGCATCAGATATGAGCTGACCAATAAGTGGCGTGACGAGGCCATTGGTGCGTTTATATATATCAAAATAAAGCTCCATCATGAGCTTCGCATCATCGGGTAATGTATAGGTGCCCGCCTTTTTTGATATTTCGGTTATCAAAGAATCACTTCGAAAACGAGAATAATTACGGTCGAATATATCGATTCGATCTAAAACCTTTTGATACAAATTTTTCTCTCGCTCGGGCGTTAATGGTATTGATGAATCGAAAATATCGATTTTCCATGTCGTACCTATTGCTTTGAAATCAAAAGTGGCCACGACACCTATGCTTTTGCTTGGGCTTTAATTTGCGTAAGTGCAGCGTTGAAACCAATTGGAGTAAGTGATGAACCTGAGATCACGCCGAGATTCAATGAAGCGATATTCTTACCGACGACGTATTGTTTATAGCCTGCGATAAAACGTTGTTGATACCGCTGTGAAGTTCTATCTTGAGCACCGGGGGTGACACTCACATCAGTAACAATATCTTTCGCTATCGTAAGTGTAACTGTTACTTGATCCTCACCTCCGGGTGACATATATGAACCCGTAGCAGTGTAGGTACCGTCTTTGCAGGCGTATTGTTTGGTTGTTGCAACCGGTGGGGTTTTTACAACTGGATTACTTGGAGCAGGGTTCGGTGTTTGATTCGAAATATTGTTCGAACTTGGCGAAACA
The DNA here is from genome assembly GCA_903893855.1 of Candidatus Tayloriibacteriota bacterium. GTDB lineage: Bacteria > Patescibacteriota > Minisyncoccia > Phycocordibacterales > PALSA-1337 > PALSA-1337. The sequence goes on along the minus strand of CAITNV010000033.1, from coordinate 232 downwards.
ATTGGAGTAACTGGGGTCACTGGAGTGACGGGATTGTTTGCAGTTGAATTGTCCGTGGCAGAAGTGGTCGTATCTGGGCTCGTTGTCGTAACTACTGGTGTTGTTGTAGGGGCACCTGCGCTCTGTAATTCATTGTAAGCAGTAACTGCAATCACAATAGCCACAACAACTACCGCGAGGGATATACCGACTTTACGATTTTTATTATTTGAATCCATATTTTTATTTTATT
>CAITNV010000032.1 GCA_903893855.1 Candidatus Tayloriibacteriota bacterium | reverse complement strand
GCAGGGCTTCCTGCAATATCCACTCCACTACGCATAACATGGATCATAAAGTGAGACGGAATAGCTATTCCCCCATGTGTATTTACCACAGTTTTAATTACATGTAGTGTTGCGAGTGTTGGAGGAATAGTTACGGTAATGTTTACCCCTTGATTCCCTCCTCCTTGGCTGTCAGTATCATTCTGGTGAATAGCACCTATATCACGTGCTGTGACGGTCAGCGCACCACTAGCATTTACATCTTGACTACGAACTACGTATGTAACAACGTTAGTATATGTATCTGATTGTCCGGCTGTAAGTGCAGTTCTTACAAGAGTAATTGGGTGACTTTGACCATCTGGTGTAACAAGCGACGCTGTAATACCTGAAGCATCACAAACTATTGGCCCACTTGAAATTCCGTTATATACGGTAACGCTGAATGAAATGGTATCTCCGATGTGCGCTTGAGCAGCACTCGTAAAAAGACTAATCTGCAAACCGCTACCTGTACAACCAACAGGACTACTATGAGCAGACACTGAATTCTTTGAAAGTCCAAAGAGAGCAACAAGGAGTAGGGCAACTACTGTGCTATACGCGGTTAATCTCACGAGCACAATATTGTTTTTTTTTATTACCACAACTATATCATAAATCTTGACAAAAATAAAGTAATAATGTTTTATAACACACTAGTTGGGCTATCACTAATCGCGAGATTTTAATTATTTTTTAAAGCTCCTCTGGTGCTCTAGTACCCACGCTTCAGATATCCACTGCTTTCGCAATTCTCCAGATAGAAAAAAGGATCCGGTTGAAAGAATAAGGTCGTCCTTATGCGCGAGAGAAAGAGCTCGCTCGACAACCTGACGGTGATCTTCGACGATTTCAAAACTTACTTTATTCGAAGACTTTGAATTTTTCTTATATTCCTTGGCTATCGAAAGAAGCAACTCTGGAGAAATTGTCCTTCTCTCCCCTATTCGCACCTGCGTAATAATAATATGTGTCGGATATGGCAATGTAACGAGGTATTGCAATATCGCCCTGTTATCATTCTTATTATCAGCGATCGCAACGATTAAAAATAATTTTTTGAATGAAAGACTGCGAAGATTGGAAATGGTACTGCGTATCTTCGCTCTATTATGTGCTCCATCGAGGATGACTGTAGGCTCTTGATCGACAATCTCGAAACGACAAGGCATCCTCACATCTGTAAGACCCATATCAATGTCGGCATCCGAAATATGAATTGCTCGTGCAATAGCAGACACTAACTCTTTATTATATAGAGAGTAATGCTTTTGACGTTTTATGGCCGAGAATTCCGCGCCAACTTCACGGCACACTTTTTTAAAAAAATTCTGCAAGCTAGGCCGTTGTTCCGAGGTGAAGAATAGACTACCCTTTTTTATGATACCTGCTTTATCGAAAGCAATCTCTCGAAGCGTCTTACCGAGAATCTCCGTATGATCATAATCAATATTAGTAATTGCAGTTACTACCGGAGAAGTAATTGCATTAGTCGAATCATAACGACCACCAAGTCCGACTTCGAGTACGACCCAATCGCACTTCTCTTGTTTAAAATACAGGAGTGCAATTGCAAAAGATATTTCAAACGGAGACACACCACCAAAAGGTCCCTTCTCGGCCTCGGCAATATATGGTTTTAAATACTCAACCGTAGTAATAAAATCCGGAACGCTCATATAGTGATCGTCGACCTGCATTTTCTCAACAGTGGTAGTGACATACGGCGATGTGAATAAACCAGTCTTTTTACCTGATGCAGTCAAAACACTCCGTAACATCGATGTGACCGAACCCTTCCCTGCAGTCCCCGTCACGTGAATATACGAAAAGCCCTTCTCGGGATTGCCAAGAAGCTTCAAGAAATATTTGGTGCGATCAAGGAAAAACTGTGGGGACTTTTTAACCCCGACAAGGTTTTTCCGTAATGATGTATTAGAAAAGCTCTCAATATATGCAACAGCTTTATGATAGCCTTCAATATCAACCATTGTTTTATTTCTTAGGAGTTGGCGGAATCTCTTTTGAACAGCAAACACCTGCCTTCTTACCTGAACCACATGAGCACGCTTCGTCTTTCTTACAACACGCACCCGCATCCTTGCCTGAACCACACGCACATGGCTTATTGAGGCCATTTGTATCCATGATTACTTCCATATATTTGTTTATTATTAGTATATCGCCATTATACAGAATGGATTATAATATTCAAACGTGGTAATTTAGTAGAGTATTTTAAAAACAATCGTTAACATTAGAAAATTTTATATGAAAAAGTTATTGGAAATGTTGCATATTTTCGGCTATCGAAGATGGCAACCTCTATTCTCACGAATTGAATACTATAGTCTTGTTGGAATGAATATGGGAAGAGGTGGAGCGACAAGCTCGAGCGGTGAAGAGGCGGTACTTAGTTACATTTCAAAAAAAGCACAGGGGCCATTAACTGTCTTTGATGTTGGGGCAAATATTGGTCTATATACCCGCTTACTTAAAGAGTCCCTGCCTGCAACGACGAACATACACTCTTTCGAACCGACCAAGCACGCTTTCAAGCAACTATCTGCAAATGTTGCAGGATTATCTAATGTGCATCTTAACAACCTTGGTTTAAGCGACAAGAAGGGCTCTATCGAACTTTTTTCGGATGTTGCAGGATCGGGACTTGGTAGTGTTTACAATAGAAGGCTTGACCATTTTGGGGTTCACAATACAAAGAAAGAACAGATTGAAATGACTGACATCGATAGTTATTGTAAAGAACACAAAATCGCCCGTATTGATTTCCTCAAAATCGACGTTGAGGGGCATGAATTAAAAGTGCTCGAAGGTGCAAAAAATATGCTCTCAACTGGTGCAATAACATATATACAATTTGAATTCGGCGGTTGTAACATTGATTCGAGAACATTTTTCCAAGATTTTTGGTATTTACTTAAGGATAAATACACCATTTACCGTATTGTTCAAGATGGCCTTTACCCTGTTAAAGAGTACTCGGAACGAGATGAACGTTTTATTAACACTAACTTCTTTGCAGAAAAGAAATAATATATGATATCAATCAACTTTTTGACAGTGTTTATAGCAGCCCTTGCAGCGTTTATTATCGGATTCCTCTTGCATGGCCCGATACTTGGCAAGGTATGGATGAAGCTCGCCAACGTGCATCCCACGGGCAAAGAAAAGTTTTCGGACATGATTGGGCAAATGATTTGGAATCTTGTGGCTAATATTGTCACTGCAGCTGCTCTCGCAGTATTCATCGCCCTTACTGCAAATTCCCCTTTCCTTAGTAGTGGCGCGTTAGTTCGTGGTTTAACGATATCATTCATTGTATGGATCGGCTTTAATCTCCCAACAACATCGATCGAGGTGATATGGATGGGCCGAAAGTTTAATCTCTGGCTTTTTGAAGCAGGTTGTAGTCTTATCGTCATGCTGGCTATGGGCGCAATCATTGCGTGCTGGTAGCTTGGTAAAACCCTCAAAGTACGCTAAAGTATAGTCTCTATGGACCAAGAGGCTAAAAACTCCCTTCTCCGTAAAGCACAAGAGCATATTGCTCACACCCAAGAACTCCTTGCGGTGGAACGCGTGAAGGTTCAGACGCTCGTAGATACCAAAGTAACTGGCGCCAAAGTCGAAGACAAATGGACCGGTGAATATGTGAAAGCTCTCAATCGCAACCGCCTTATCGAACTTGATCGATTGGGCGGTTCGCCGTATTTTAGTAAATGTTCATGCACCTTTGATGGTACCACCAAAGACTATTATTTTAGTAAATTTTCTTTCACCGAAGCATCGATTTATTCTTGGGTAGCCCCTATTGCTTCTCTTCGTTTCGACTCCCCCGGTGCGGTGTCGTACCAAATTCCAAGTGGCAAAGTTCGCGCTGGGGCACTTCACAATAAAGATGAATTCCAGATAACCGACGGAAAAATCCTTTTCTTTGCCCATGAATCAGAAGAAAAATCGCGCACGCTTATTCATCAAGAGCATTTCTCGACCAGAAAGAGCGGGTTTCTTTTGCCTGAAATTGTTTCAAAAATGGAAAAGGTTCAAGACACTATTATTCGCGCCCACTACAATAATCCTTTCGTAGTCTCAGGACCTGCTGGTTCTGGTAAGACTACACTCGCTCTTCACCGCATTGCGTACCTCATGCAAGCGCCTGCAAGCACTGAGATTTACAAAAATAGCTCCATCGTAGTATTCGTCCAAGACCAACGATCGAAAGAATATTTCTCTCACCTTCTACCAGATCTCGGTATTACAACCGTATCTGTCGTAACGTTCACTGAATGGGCTATGGATATTCTTGATGATGCCACCATTAGTGCAGTAGGAGCATATTCGAATGACCTTTTCTACGAACAAGAAAAGGTGCGCGCAATGCGCAGTGTGCTCGAAAGAGATCGTGCACCAAAGTTTTCAAAAAATTATTTCTCTCTTCTCGAGAAGATATATACTCCATACATATCAGAAGCGTCGCTCACCCACTTTAAAGAACAGAAAAAGCTTCGTGTTCTCGACCGTATCGACCTCACAATATTGTTAACTCTTTACAGAAAGTCACGAGCCAAAATGGCCATAACTAAACGTTCTTTCGTCGCCGGAGACGATGGTGGCTTCGTAGAAAAAGAGCGAAAAGAGAATATTAACTATATGCTTATGGTAGTTGATGAATTCCAGAATTATTTGCCGGAGCAACTCACCATACTCAAAGCGTGCGTGGACGAAGAACATAAATCGACCATATATGTTGGCGATATCGCGCAACAAATTAACCCCGGTGCCATTCGAGACTGGGCAGAGATTGATGAAATCATCCCGCAAGACAGAATTATTCTTCTCGATAAAGTCTATCGAACAACCAAGACAATACTCGAATTCATTCAAACTCTTGGATACACAGTATCTATCCCTAGCTCAATTCGAGAGGGCTCAGAAGTCTTCGACAAAAGATTCTCTTCAAAACTCGATGCTCTCGAATACATTCGTGACATTATTACGAAACGACAAGAACGTGAATCTGTCGGTATTCTCGGTATGGATATCGATATTGTACGAGAACTACAAAATGAAATTGATACAGATGAATTCGTCCATTGTATGACTGCGCGCGAATCACAAGGCTTGGAATTTGATACCGTTTGCATCGTTGGTTTTGATCCTGATACATATTTTAATAATCACAAAAGCTTCCCCGAACACTTTCAAAAAGAGAAAGAGAAAATCGATCGCGATCTACTTTATATAGCACTAACACGCGCTATTTCTAATTTACATATGGTGCAGTTTACATAGGGTATTGGAACCGATCTAAATGTATGATTTAATTATGTAGAAAGTTTTGAACTTTGCATATGAATAGATATCCGAATCCTGTCGTTATCGGAAATATCAATCACGTGGGAGGAGATGGCGGCCGCCGCAATCCTTTTGCGATATTAAGCCTGCAAGTTATCACACAAGCTACACCACTAGAGGATGGAGAGACGCTGGTGTTGATATTTTGTGAAAATGATGGAGTGGGCAAATACCCGACCTGTTTCTTGGTGGTAACGAAACAAGAGCTTCCGCTTGAATATGGGTCTTGTATACTTAAAAATGGCATTTTCTGTGATACAGAAGGCGAACCCATCAGTCAGTACGCTTGCGAAGAAGTTCAGTAAACCTCATAGTCTGTAGAAATACAGACTTTTTTATTAATTCGACAAGGTGCACATATGTACGCAAAAAATAAAAAAAGAAGGTTTTGCCTTCTTTGTATTGACTGTTGCTTTGCGTCATTGTTTGCCAGCGTTTATGAGCTTAGGGAAACGTATCGCGATATGGTGATTGGAATACTCCTTTTCACCTGTCACTTTACGAACCACCTTGATAAACGGAGGCAATTCGTATGGCCGAGTAGCATCGATATGTTCGAGCTCCATGAGAACCAAACCTTTTGCAGCATCGGGAGCAATGAAATTGTCGACTTCGAAGTATCGCTGTTTCCAAAAGAAACCGAGCCGGTCCTTCTTGATCGTGTCATAATTCCAGTCCTTTCGACGAAGGAGGTCCGTGTACTCAACTTGCGTGATAAGACGTTCGCGTTGGATACGAACACCTGCACCGTAGAGAACCTTGTGAGTGTGGTAGTAGAGCACTTCGCCTTTCGATGAACGCCACATCCGCACTCTCTCTTCTTCACGAGGGTCCGCAGGTACAAGATAGTCCTGTTCTAAGTACACCCTCGTGTGAGGCACCGAGACCACAATAGGTTCCGATGCATTAACGAGGAACTTATCCTCTCGTTCAAGCGGAATCGGGTCTCCAAGAATCAAGAACACTTCCTCAAGGACTCGTTGGATTTTGTTTTGGAAGCTTACCCCTACCCCGTTTTCGACAAGACGCACGTGAGGATGTGAACGCCAACACTCGAAAGTTTTCACATCGAGAGCGGCAGCCTCTTCGGGATTGTCTTTTCTCGCAGGGTTGTTGACATTAGTGTAGAAGCTCGTCGCTCCGATCGCAGCGGTCTGTAGATGGAACGCTGCATGATATCGCTCCGCGGACAGAGTGTGGACACTGTGCCCAGTTACGGAAGTCACCAGCTCATCGAAAGGTTGTTGGCCCATGTAGGCAGCTCCGTCCGGAACCCCGCGATCGCATATAACCACCACCTTCCGTCCGTTATCACGATACTGCCGAGCAGCTTCGAAGATGTCTTCCTCCGAATTAATAGTTCCTCGAAGGATGTGCTCTTGAAACTGAATTTGCGAGAGTCCATTTGGCCCACATTCCACACCTGAGAGTTTTACCTTCGTGGCTGCTTCATGGACAATGAGAACCTTATACCCCTTTGCAGTTAAGGCTTCGACGAGTAGGGCGAGCGCTGTTGATTTGCCTCCACAAGGCCCGCCAGTAAGTACGAAGACCCAAATATCTTTGCCTAAGTCTACGAGTTTGGTTATTTTCATAGTTATTAAAGAGCCCTGTATAAACTTCATGTTCACGCAGGTCCATACTGAGTCTACATAAAGAACTGTAGAAATGCATCGAGCCAAGGCTCTTTTTGTCTCAAAACCTCTCTATGTTGAAACGGGCTATATATAGAGCCATTTCTTGGGCAGATACAGTGTAATTATATATTACATTTTTAATATCGAAAAGTGTTACAATATGTAATCGCTATATAATTTCTTGATTTATTTATTGAATTAGACTATATTAATAGTAATTAAATATTACATATTAAATAATATATCGTAAATTCACATGGAAAAACAAGACATTCTCGAGAAAATTGGCCTCACTCGACATGAAAGCGCAGTATATCTAGCACTTCTTGAACTAGGCCCTGCATATATATCGCAGATATCAGAGAAGACATCCATCCACCGCCCACTCGTCTACAAGGCTCTTCCCTCTCTCATAGAGAAACGCCTCGTAACCGAGACGCAACGTTCGAAACGCACGATATACATGGCGGAACCACCCAATAGACTCGAGACCATATTTGACGAATTAAAACTCGACTTTGTGGAGATGCTCCCTGAACTCGAAGATCAATACTCGACCAATGAGCAAAAGCCTCGCGTAAGATTCCTCCAAGGCAAAGACGGCACCAAACGCGTCTTCGACGACATCGTGCGCAGCCTAAAAAAGGGCGAAGTATTCTTCCGCTACAGCTCCAACGCCGATGGTCAAGAGAAGAAAGACAAATATGTCCCTCGTGGGTATCGCACCATGCGAGATCAGAAGAAATTGGAGCGCCAAGTAATTACCAATAGCCAGACTGCAAAAAGCAAGGTCGGTAAACTCAATCGATTCATCAAAATAATGCCAAATGATTTTGGTCCTTTCGAACACAATGTAACCGAAGTCATTTACGCTGATAAGGTTGCTTTCATCGACTATAACTCAGAGACAGCCACTATCATCGAGAGTAAAAAAATCGCAGAATTTCAAAAGCATATATTCAAAATGCTCTACAAGAAGTTGTAGGTCGTATAAAGCAAAAGCCGGCGTGAGCCGACTTTTGGAAGTAAAAAATAAAACCAGATGCCTACTTGCTCTTCTTATGTTTTGCAAGTCTCGCGTTTTTTACAGAAAGACGCTTTTTCGTCTTGCTCGAACGTGATGTCTTATTTTTTGTACTTGTTGCCATTCTTTTTGCCACGTTGTAATTCTATACTCAATACAAATAAATAGATATATAAAATGTGTATAAGTATTTTTAAATTTAAAAAACTTTTATGAAAAAAATCAGACGAAAATAAAATAGATCGAAAATATAAAAAAATCGATATACAGAAATGATGCAGCCCGCGATTTGCTCGCGGGCTGGAAAAGTAGTGGGCACATTTTGTTGCACCCCCCCACCAAAAGCTGAAAGATGAACAGATGGGCCTTTTAAGGGGCCCCGAGTTGCGTGCTACGCCTGCAAGCCGATGCGGGTGGGCTGGGTAGTTTTCATAATTTGAATATTACGAACGCAGCTGACATTGCGTCAGTTCTAAGTCTGTCAATAGTACCAAAGAACTTGCTGCTGTCGAATATAATACTCCTTTCAAAAAAGCTGTCAATAATTAGACACTGTGGTTATCCACAATTATTTTTTCAAGCTATTTATATATAGTTTTGTTGCAGGGCCGAAATTACCATTGGCACCCTTGATGCCAGCTTTCTTCTGGAATTTTAATAAAGCATCTTTAGTCTTCGCACCGAATAAAGTTGTCTCATGCCCAATCGAACCAACGCCCGTCTTGGCAATTACAAAACCATGGGAATTAAGGAATATTTGGAGTTGTCGAACATCCTCCCCTATTGAACCAACCGAAAGCACTCGGGCAAATGTATAATGCACGACTTGATTATTCTTCGCCGATGTAGTCGTAGCTGTTGCTGTATGGAGTGTTGTTAAAAATGAAGGAGAGATTAGTCCTTGAGCAACCATACTTTCATAGCTTGTATTACCTCCCGATGAACCTGAATAGCTAAACACTGGTGCGGGCGCACTCGGACTCGGTGTAACGGGTAGTGAAGCACCGAAGAGTGCGAAGTCTGAGAAATGGGATGTCTGACATGTCACCGTTTTACCAACTTTATCAACTACACAGCCATCAAGAGCGGCCCAGCTTGCTCCATCATATCGATAAATAACAAGACTGTTCTCATCCAAACCGACAACCTGACTCGGAGTATATGACATCGTCACCGTAAGTGGCGCTGAGAATGTTGTGAGCACCGTTCCCGTATTCGACAAAGCCTTTAGGTTAATAACATCAGAACCGACTTGATTGAGTGAACTCGGCACCACTACCGTTGCGAAGAATGTATTTGGATCAAGCTTTTTTGCTTGGAAATTTACTTGCGTTGAAGTTGCAAATCCGGGTGGCACAGTCAATGTGAGTGAATTTAATACTGATTGGCCACCAGAGACTGCGGTCATGGTCTGATTGGCAGTAGCGCTCACGTTAGCATTCGCAGTACAACCTGATGTGACAAATGTATTATCAGTCGAAGAGCCTACAAGACCATTAGCTCCTTGTGAAAGAACTTGATAGTGGTATTGAGTACATGCAGTAAGTGATGAGAGCGTTACACTATGCGACAAGACCTTTGGTGAAGTATCTGCAAGTGTGGTTGAGGCTGTGTAATTTGCTGTATAGCCGTAATTTACCTGAGATGAACTGGTCGTACCCGATGTCCACGTAACTAATGCTGAGGTGTTATATGGAGTAACTGTCACTGAAGAAACAGTTGGAGCGAGCTGTAAGGGCGCATAAGTAAATGTAGACGTTGCATATCCATTATTCCCTGCTGTATCGCTACCGCGAATTACGATTGTGTGTGATGCAATTGATGGTTCTGCAAGAGCAAGAGTTGTGGTGGCACAATCACCCGATGTATAACCTCCCGCATCGAGCGAATACGCACAACCAACTGATCCTCCCCACGAGACTAATGTTGACCACGTCGTTACCGTTCCGCTATCTGCTGGAACTGTGATAGCTAGTGTTGGTGCTGCAGTATCTATTGTTATCGCAAGCGCCGTCGACGTCGCCGATGTCACCCCAAGAAGAGTCTGAGTTACGGTGAAGTTGTAGGTACCGTCTGGAGAGAGGGCTGGTGTAGTGTAGCTCCATACTCCATTACCTGCTGATGTGGTGGTGCCGAGTACGGTGCCGTTTT
>CAITNV010000031.1 GCA_903893855.1 Candidatus Tayloriibacteriota bacterium | reverse complement strand
ATCAATCGGTACAATACCCGCACCAGTTCGGAGCATTTTTGCTTTTGGTTCAATCACAGGATTCTCGCGTATCTGATCAATAACATCATCATTTCCAATAATAAAATTATTATATGTCTGGAATTCAAGCATATTAAATATCGTAGACGAAGGAGATGCCACCCCTGAATTCTTCGACTTCGAAGAAAGTGTAGTAAACACTGCAATATGCGGACTTACCCGAGCTTCTTCATATGCAGGAATGAGCGACTTAGTAATACGCGCGACTACAAGATCCCCCTTCTTTGATTTCTTAAGATAACTGAGAGCTGATGGAGACTCAGGATCGATATAGTACACGCCCTGATCTTCATAGCTTTCAAAAGCTTTCTTTAAAATCGCAAAAATCATGTGCGATACCGTCGTCTTTCCACAACTACCAAGTACACCGATAAGTGTGATAGGTGGAGCGAGCTTGAGAAATAGTGTCTGCGGATATTCAATACGCACATTCGCAGCGCGTGCTTTCGCAAGAAATGAAGCGTCGAGTGGCATATCTGGTGAGAGAATAATGAGATCCACCGCAGCGAGGTCAAGAGCGATATTATGATCGGCTTGTTCATTGGCTTTCGCATGCGCAACCTTAGCTTCAAGTGCAGCTTTGGTATCACCATCTGTAGAAATATTCATCACATGCTTAGCTTTGGTTCTTGATGGAATATTCGAAGAAATACTAAATGCATACTTTGTAAGCCCAACATCAATGAGTTCAGCGAGTCCGTGCCGACAATCCGCTTCATTTCGCATATCATATATCGTCACATCTGCTCCGGTCTTCAGAAGGAATTTAATGTCAGCAATCATTTCGAGGTGTTGTCCTAAGCCAACAACTGCGATTTTTTTATCTTTAAAAAATTCCTTGTAGGTCATGGCAGTATTATACCTTATTTTTACAAAAGGTTATGCAATTGGATTCCAGATTGCTTCGGAGAGACCAATAGTGAGAATTTTTGCAAGAGATTCACGCGGGACTTTGGTTGGCTCTACGTCCTTTGGATTAATGCCACCGTTTTGGAGTGAATTCGTTGCGGTATCGTAATACCACATTGGCGCTTCATCAATACGGCCAGGGGTCGCCAATCGTTTCATATCGAAAGACTGTAATTCTGCCGCTTTTCCAGAGATGATAATCTCTTCAGCACGAATAAGAGCTGCGAGTGAGCGGAGGTCGACTCGTTTAGTTGGTCGAGTAAGAATATTTAAATGCCCGCTTGAGAGAATCTGCGCAACAACATCAAAGCGCCCGCCGAGCTGTGAACGCAAAAAACCTGCCATGCTGATATTGTCAGAGAAAATAATTACGCAGCGGTATTTTTTATCACGTTGCTTTGCATCAAATACTTCAGTAAGACCTTGCGCTTGCTTGTCTGCCCATTCTCGTGGTAATTCTTCAGTGCGACGAACTTCCTCTGCATAATGAGCTTCAAGGAGTGGCATAACAATATCGATAACTTTCTCTGGAAATTTCGAATGATTTTTATTGAGCGCTGTTATAAGCCCTGAAAGACCGAAAGCCCGATCAAGAGCATCGGTTGATATCGTTCCCTTCCCTTCGAAATCATCACGTCGAGCATATTCAAAAAGTTTTTGTAGTGCTTGATTGGTATCGATGTTGAGATATCGAGCAATGAGGTCAGTAAGTGTAGTCTGTTCTTTTTTTACATGATGATCAAAGCGACCACCTCCACAATCAAGAAGTAAAATACCTTCATCAGCGAACTGTCGCTCGGTCTTACCATCAGGAAGCTTTGGAGTAATCACTATTTTTGCTTGTGAAATTCCCCAGAAGCCCATTTCACCCAAATGCCGCAAAATAAAAAGACACACAAGTGTATCCGCTTGTGGACGTGTCGGGAGGATAATTGTTGAATATTGATAGACTTTTTCAGGCTTCAAAAAATCAAAATCTTTCTGTGATTGAATACCGATACCCATAGTCGAATCAGATCCTGTCCCTTTTACGAAGATCGTCACGTGTGGGAATAGTGGTTCAAACGTTAGTCCTGTAAGCCCAGTGAGCTTCGCAATGAACTCTTCCACTTGTGGTAACGTCACCGTGCGTACGTATGATTCACGGTGCTCGAGCCCCCCTTCTTTCATTTGATAGTCTTTTTGTACGTGGTATATCGTGTCTTCGACGATATGGTTAAATGTCGTTGTTTTGCAAAGATCGTCAATAGCTTGAAGGTATTGTTGTTGCTGGTCTGGTGCTAGCGTAGTTGCAGTGTCGAGAATCTTTTTACCAACATAAAAACCAATTAGCGTAACATGCAGTTCTCCCTTCTCGGTAAAGCCAGCAGCTTTTGCATGATGCGACAGTATTTCAATCTTCGCTTGACTCTTGTCAATCGGCAGTAAAATCGTACCTTTGTCTTTATAAAAAATGGGAGATGATTGGGGCATACAATGTAAATATTATAAAAGATTAACCCGGACAGCGCAAGCGCTGTCCGGGAATTTGGTTTTAGTTCCGGAAATTAACCCAGCACGAGCTGAACTTCCAGCTCAGTGCCCATGAGGTTGTCCGCTTCCCGCTCAATGAGCAGGATATCGAGGGCCTCATGGTTAGTGGTGCTACCACGCCGAGGCGGGCCCATCTTAGTAACGAGAACCTTCTCGCCGATCATCAGGAACCGCGGGCAAGGATCAATTTCGGCCTGCTGGCTGATCTTACTCCAGTGGAGCGAGACCGACAACCCTTTCTTATTGACACCAACGCCGTTGTTGCGTCGGATCGAGTAGCCGGTGACTCGAACTTCGTTGTCACTGAGGCCACTGATTGACGTATCGATTGGCTCGACGTAGGTCGAGATGGAGGGCAATTTATTTGCCTTGCCCTCCAACATGTCCTTACCGAAGCTATTAAGCTGATGCCAAGCCATATGACGGCCAGCACGCTCGACAACTGCGGGGAACTTGATACCTCCGTCGACCATCCGGTACCCTTGTACCTGATGGGTGCACTGCTGCGCGAGGAAGAAATTCCCTTCCTGCGCGATGACAGTATATACGGTCACCTTGAGAAAACCGTACTCGGTGACGCTAACCGTCATGAGGGAATTATCCTCCGCAAGGGTATAAACCCCATCGCGGCCACCACGGACCAGCACCTTTTGGGTGAAGGTCCGAGAACCGTTCGTCCCTTCACCCCCGACTTCGGTGATGTCCCGATCGCCGTTGATGGTGATGACCTTCGTCACCAAACCATCAGTTGGGTGTTGGGGGATCACGAGCTGGAGCTCGATGACATGGTTGGGCCGGATCGTATCGGCGTTCCCGAGGAACCCGAACTTACCGGCTGGTAAGACCTGGGGTGGATTATTCCCGCCCTTGTGATGAATGACGCTTGCTTCGGGCGTGGAAAGAACCCGGTCGCTGACAATATTAGTTTTCATAAACATTTCGTTGGGCGTTTCAAGCCGCCCCACTTCTGTTTTGGTTGTTGAAAGTCCGCTTCCCTATAACAAAGAACAGACCTAAGATGGGTATATATTATCACATTACATACTAAAAGTCAATAGCAAAAACGCCTCCAAATAAGCGCCACAAAAGCCGAAAATACCCATACTTAGAGCCATTTAAACCCTGCCGTAGTTGTCTTCGAGGCGGACAATGTCTTTTTCGTCGAATTCGCCGAGGGCTATTTCGAGGATGGTGACGGTATCGGCGCCTGCTTGAATTCGGTGTTTTTGCTCTACCGCTCGGAAAAATTCATCACCTTCATGCGCCTCAACCACTTTATCTCCCAATGTAATAATCGGCTTACCCGAGAGCACTTTCCAAAATTCGCTTCGCTTGTGATGATACTGAAGGCTGAGCTCTTCGTGTGGATTAACCGTGATGATTTTTACTGTCGACGCTTCATTCTGAGTAAAACGTTCGAACTTCCCCCACGGCCGGACTTCAGTGTAAGGTTGTAGTGGCGTATTAATATCTTTATCTTCGAATGGAGTGCATGTATTCATATATTTTTAATTTAAATATTTTAAATATCTTTTAATGAAAATTAATTATAAAAAAGTCTT
>CAITNV010000030.1 GCA_903893855.1 Candidatus Tayloriibacteriota bacterium | reverse complement strand
GACCCCTTTTGTCAGACACTAATCCTGTATCAGTAATACTAGACTTTTAATAATTTTTGCGCAAATTGCACAGGTGACATTTTCAGTGCCGAGTGTATTCGAGTATTGTTGTACCTCCAGACTGTCTGGTAGTGTACTGGACCCCTTTTGTCAGACACTAATCCTGTATCAGTAATACTAGACTTTTAATAATTTTTGCGCAAATTGCACAGGTGACATTTTCAGTGCCGAGTGTATTCGAGTATTGTTGTACCTCCAGACTGTCTGGTAGATATTGAGAACAAGCTCACCCATACTTTTGAATCTCTGTGGATCACCAAGATCAACCTTGAACTGCGAGTAAAATGATTCCTGGTATCCATTTTCCCAGGGACACCCAGGAGCAGAGCGTGAGATACATACACCTACAGTCTTCAAGGCTTCAATGAAGACTTCTGAGTTGTATTCACTGCCATTGTCACTGTGGAAGATGACTGGTCGTGGATTGTTAAGGAGTGCATTCATGAAGGCTGACAATACCAGTTGTGTGGCGTGAGTGGTATACACAGACATACCCACCACCTTTCTCGTGAACAAATCAATAACGGTAGCTACATACACCGTCTTGCCTTGAAATGGTATGTAGGTGAAGTCAGTCACCCAGATGTGATTCTCGTACTCGGGGTAATTTGTTAAAAGGTAGTTTGGGTATATAGCCTTGATATTCTTGGTTTTCTTCCACTTTCGCCCTCGTCTCCTGTATGCCTTGATGCCAAATATATTCATCACTCGTTTGACCCGTTTCCGATTCAGCTTCAAGTGCCAAGCCAGTCTTCTCGAACCATATGATTGACAACCATCCATGTGCAGAACTTCCTCGATACGACATTTGAGTTGCCAGTCTTTGTCTGGTTTCTTTGGTTTGTAGTACAACATGCAACGTGATATGCCGATCTCTCTGGCCCGGAGAGTTTTCGGTACCACACTGTTCATGGTCACTTCTTTTTTTGGGTTTCAGAAAGCTTGAGAGTGATCTCTCCGACGAGCTGCATGAGTTGAGCGTTCTCACGCTTCAATTTGATGATCTCGGAAATGGTTGGTTGACCCTCAGTCTTCTTGGCAATCCAACTGTATATCGTGACATCTGACACGCCATGGTCTTTGGCCGCCTCAGCAACGGTAATGCCCTCATTTTTAATACGATTGATGATTTGCTCCTTCACTTCAGGTGCAATACGATGTTTTTTCATATGCTTGTATATTAGTGCTGTTAATTATACAAGATTGGTGTATGAAATTTAGGGTCCGGGCCACTTTGGTAAGGGCAGGTGGAATGGTGTTGGCGGTAAGGTAATGGAAGGTGAGACGATTGCTGATGCAATGCGACGTGAGACGAAAGAAGAGATAGCCGTCAGCGTCTCAGATATGTTGAAAGTAGCCGAATTAACTTTTACTTTCCCTTCGAATCAAGCATGGGATCAAGTCGTGCATGTCTACACCGCTCGAACTTGGGAAGGAGAGCCTACCGAGAGCGAAGAAATGGCTCCGGCATGGTTTGCATTAGCTGACATTCCATACACTAATATGTGGCCTGATGATATATTTTGGTTACCGCTGGTTTTACAGGGTAAATTAGTGCGTGCGCAATTTACCTTTGGTGAAAATGATGTGATTCTTGAGAAGAATGTTGCTATTGTGGGCGAGTTATAGGCTTTATGCTATACTTTTGCCATGGAATCAAAACTATTACACGAAGTAGTTACCACGGCAATTATCGTAAAAGACGTTAAATACCTCATTACAAAGCGCTCAGCAATGAAGCCACGTTTTCCAAATATGTGGACGGTTCCGGGAGGCAAGCTCGATGTGGATGACTATCGTAATTTACCTAAAGATACCAAAGACTATTGGTACAATGTGCTTGAACAAGTTTTGCGACGAGAGGTACGAGAAGAGGTAGGTCTTGAGGTTAAGAATATTGAATACGTTACAAGTCTTGCGACAATTCACGCAGACAAAGCGCCCTCCCTTGTGATATCGTGTATGGCAGATTACTCCTCCGGCGAGGTTACTCTACAGGAGACTGAGACTGACAAGTTCGCTTGGGTCACGCTCGAAGAAGCTAAGTCCTATGACCTCCTTGATGGTATTTATGATGAACTTGTTATGGCAGATAATAAACGAAAGGGAATTACTACTGAGTGGAAACGCTTTTAATTTAAAAAAATATGATAGATCTAAACTATATTCGAAACAATCAAGATATTGTGCGTACAGCTATTATTAATAAGAAGTCGAAGGTGGACTTCGATGCTTTTCTTGTGCTTGATGAGAAGCGTCGCACTCTTCAGAAGGCAATTGAGGATATTCGCGCGAGTCGCAATGTCGCGAGTGCTGGGCAGGATGTTGCTCGAGGTAAAGAACTTAAGATGGAGCTTCAGAAGCTCACGGGGGAACTTACGAGTGTGGAGGCGGATTTTAATAAAGCTTACAAGCTCATTCCTAATATTCCTTCAGAGGACACGCCGATCGGTCGTGATGAAGATGAGAATGTCGTCGCGAGGCAGGTGGGAGTGAAGCCGGTTTTTAGTTTTAAACCGAAGGAGCATTGGGAGCTCGGCAAAGCTCTCGGTATTATTGAGACCGATAAAGCTGGAGAAATATCTGGTTCTCGCTTCGCATATCTTCTCGGTGATCTTGTGCTCGTCCAGCAAGCGCTTGTGAATCTTACTTTTAAGACGCTCACTGATGAAGCGACGCTTAAGGCTATTGCGGATAAAGCTGGGCTTAAGGTATCGACCAAGCCTTTTGTGCCTGTTGTACCGCCGGTCTTTATTAAGCCTGATGTGATGGAGAAAATGGCGCGTTTGGAGCCACGAGAAGAACGGTATCATCTCGCTGAGGATGACCTTTACCTTGTCGGTAGCGCTGAACATACACTCGGGCCGTTGCATATGAATGAAATTATTCCTGAGGAGAAATTGCCACTTCGATATATCGGTCTGTCACCCGCATTTCGTCGAGAGGCCGGTTCTCATGGAAAGGACGTGAAGGGAATTTTGCGCCTACATCAGTTCGACAAGCTCGAGATGGAGAGTTTCGCTCTCGCAAGCGATGGCTTAGCTGAGCAGGATTTTATCGTTGCCATACAAGAACACTTATTGGGTTTGCTAGGGCTTCCATATCAAGTAGTGCGGATCTGCACGGGGGATATGGGTGGTCCGGATATGCGACAGATGGATATTGAGACATGGATGCCCGGACAGGATCGTTATCGCGAGACGAACACTTCTGACTATATGGGAAGTTATCAGTCAATGAGGCTTCAGACTAAGGCGCGTCGCGTGGCGGGAGGCACTGAATACGTCCATATGAATGATGCCACTGCTTTCGCTATCGGCAGAACACTTATCGCTATCATGGAGAATTATCAACAAGAAGATGGTTCTATTGTTGTCCCTGAGGTTTTGCGGGCTATTGTTGGGAAGAGTGTTATTAAATAAAATTCAAAAGCAAGATTTATTTACTAACCATGCTCGGCATGTTATTCTTTCTCCATGGAACAAACAAATACAACACATACATATCGGCGGTGGTCACTTGGAGTAATGCTTATTATCGTTATTGTGGTTGGTGTTTTATTTATTATGAAGTCGCGAGGTGGCACGGCGGGAACGGCGGGAAATGGTCAAGTAAAAAATACTGTAGCATCGGACAATTTCTCACCTTCAGATGGAGGTTTTACTGTTCACTTTCCGGGAAAGCCCGATCACTCGGTGCAATTCCTCGCCGGCTTCGACAAAAATGTAGTCACTCCATATCAGCAGAACGATTATCTTTATGGCGACGGTCCTTCTGTTGCTTTCATTGCGACGTCGGTTCACTATCCTTCGTTTGTCGATGTTTCATCTCCTGAGAAAATCATGCGAGCAGCACTAGCGTCTTCTTCTGCTACGATTAGTGGCAAGGTATCGACGAGTACGGTTGGGGACTTCGGAAGTTATCATACGCTCGAATATCAGCTCTATTCTGAAACTGCAAATATTAATGTTCGAGGTAAATATATTTTCGCAAGTTCTAGTTTGTACGGCGTGGCGGTTTTGTATCGAGGCGATGCGCCGACGACGACGGAGGCATTCTTTAAGTCGTTTAAGTTGAAATAGTTAATGGTCGATAGCTGGGGTACGGTTAGTACCACGTGATGCGTGAGTCGCGCTTGAACCACGTCATCTGACGTTTGGCATAGTGGCGAATTGCAAGAGCAAGCTTTTCTCGAAGTTCGGGGAAAGCTTTCTTTTGTTGTGCTGGGCGAGGGTTGTCGTGGAGGAATTGCCCGATGAAACGGTATTCAAGGCCGAGTTCATTGAGGCGTTTGTAGGTGAGACCGAGGCCACGTGGCGGCTTCGCAAGAAGTTTTTTTACTTCATCAATCATGCCGTTTTTGAAACGTTTATCGAGACGACGCTCGATGCGCTTCGCGAGTTCGTCTGGTTCGATCGCAATGCCGATAAAAATGGGTTCATACTTGGTGACTTTGCGGGTGACGAGAGGGACTGAGCCGAGTTCCGTGGCAATTTCGATAGCGCGAATGATGCGGGGGCGGTTATTGGCGTCTCCGCCGGTTTTGTTCATGGTTTTTGCGCGGCGGGGGTCGAGTTTGGTAAGTGTCGCGAAGAGTTCGGTGGTTTCGAGCGTCGCGAGTTCTTCGCGCAGTTTTTTATTCGGTGGTACATCAGGGAAGACAATGCCGTCGATAAGTGCAGTTATATAGAAGCCGGTTCCGCCACAGACTATCGGTATATTGCCACGGGCGTGGATTTCTTCGATTATTTTCTCTGCGGAATTTTTCCATTTCTCGACGCTATATGACCGCGGAGAATTCGCAGGGATTTTTGGGTCGGCAACATCGAGAAGATGATGAGGGATGCGCTTCATTTCTCTTTTGGTAGTCTTGCCGGTGCCGATATCGAGGCCGGTATAAATCTGTCGAGAATCAGCTGAAATAATCTCGGCGCGACGGTCGAGCTTGAGGGCTAGTTCTACAGCGAGGTCACTTTTACCTGATGCTGTAGGGCCAAGAATAACAACCACGGGGATTCGTGATTCTTTGGAGTTTTTGCGGGGCATATTGTGCCGAAGGTGGGAGTTGAACCCACATGAGATTGCTCTCGCAGCATTTTGAGTGCTGTGCGTCTGCCATTTCGCCACTTCGGCATAAACTAAATAAAATGTAAACCTGTATAAATGCACACACAGTAATACATCTATTTTTAGTCTACTAGAAAATCGAAAAATTTGCTACAATATCGCCATGTCATCACCACAAACCCCAATGCGACCGGAAGAGACTCCACGAGGGTCACAGTTTTTTAGTGATTCGATTTTTTGGATCGATGTAGCGAGAGTTAATCCCAATCCATATCAGCCACGAAGGGAATTCGATGATGCTCGATTGAAGGATCTCTCTGAATCGATCAGGATGTACGGTATTTTGCAGCCACTTGTAGTGACGCGCCGAGAAGTGATGAAGGAAGATGGTGGACTTGTTACCGAATACGAGCTCATCTCTGGTGAGCGACGCTTGCGAGCATCTAAGCTTGCTGGACTTACGCAAGTGCCGGCTTTGATCCGAAATGGCGAAGAAGATGCTCGGGTAAAACTCGAACTTGCTATTATCGAGAATCTCCAGCGTGAAGATTTGAATGCTGTGGATCGAGCGCGGGCTTTCGAGCAGCTTTTTAAAGAGTTCGGTTTGAAGCATGCGCAGATTGCAGAGAAGGTTGGTAAAAGTCGCGAATATGTATCAAATACACTTCGCATTCTCACGCTTCCAAATGAGATTTTAAATGCTGTATCTGAAGGCAAAATATCGGACGGTCATACTCGACCGCTCCTCATGCTTGTTGATAGGCCTGAAGAGCAGCTCACACTCTTTAAAGAGATTATGTTTAAGAAGCTCACGGTCCGTGAAGCTGAAGCTATAGCGCGTAAGATCGCACATGATCGTGTGCGCAAGAAGGAGCGAGCTTTTGACCCAGAGCTTGTTGCTATTGAAGCGAAATTTAAAGAATCGCTTGGTACTCGAGTGCATATTGAACGAAGGGAAGCTGGTGGTAAGCTTACGATAGACTTTTTCTCTGCGGATGATTTGCGAGATATTCTCGATCGTGTAACGACAAGTGGTTCGAATCTCGGTATTCCAATGGATAAAATGCAGAGTCATATTGATGCAACGAATAAAGCGGCTAGTATCGTAAAGAATGTAACATCACCTTTGTCACCCTCGTCAACAATGTCGCCTTCGTCAGCAATATCACCAAGCGAAACAGTCCGAGAGATGGCGAGTGAAATAACTGCTGAGGGCCCAGTCGAAAATCTAATTGAGGCTTCAGGTACTCCTACAAATGAATCAATGATAGCTGATATAGAAGAGGCTGTTGCTCCAGTTGCCCCAATTGATGATCGAACGCAAGAAGAAATACATGCAGACGATAATGCATCTGATGATGAACTATATTCAATTAGTAATTTCTCAGTTTAGTTTTAACTAGCATCTTTACTATCGCAATTACGATATATTGTCTAAATGTCGGCTGTATTCTGCTATGGTATCCATTCCAATTGCGACACGGCGAGCATCTACATTATCTTGGTCCTCGATAGGCATAGGAATGTGCGCACCGTTTTCATCAGTGGTGAACTGCGTCCCGAAGTACTGCGGTCTATTTTCATTGATACATATTCGATCGTAGAGAAAAGCGATATGTTGGTGTGACACCTCTGACTCAGGTTCTTTACCCATGTGTTCGAGGCAGTGTTTCTGAAATTCCACATCATTATCTGCGTGCTGGGCTATTAACCATGCTGCATTTGATGCATCCATGCCTACGCGAGACTTAGTTGGCCATCCAATTTCCACAATAATGGCTCGTAAACGATCGTTATTTCGTGCATGAAGCCCAGCCCACGCATAAATGTCTGCGTCAGTCCAAGGTGTATCGAGAAGTCGTTCGCGGAGCTCCTGATCTGCAGTATGCATTTCCAGAATCTCTTTTGATATTTGACTCTCGAAGTCTTCAAATCCGTCTTCGAGGTGTTGTGCCATACTATTTTTGAGAAAGTAAACTCAAGGCTTGTTCTACAGTCATTTTGTCGGGATCTATGTCTTTCGGAATATAGACTTGTCGGAATCCTTTTTTCAAAAATGGGGCATTGTCTTTACTATCTGCTCCGGCACTTGCTTTCTTGTAGAGGATAATGTCGCGGTTGTTTTTCGGATTCTTACCGATGGTTCGATATGCGACAGGGGCACCTTTACGAGCAATCTTTTGTTGGGAAAGCATTTCGAGAGCACGGGCGAGAGAAATAGTGTAGACATCGTCAGGCTTTTTTATCGAACGGAAGTCACTATCGTGGACAATGTATGGGCCGAATCGTCCTGCGGATGCTGTGATTGGCTTGCCGTCGGGATGATTACCGAGCACTCGAGGAAGGCTTAAATACTTCAGGGCTTCTTCGACGGTAATCTTGGTAAGGTCCACACCTTTAGGGATGGAGGCCATACGGGGCTTAGCTGGTTCGGGGGCGGGAGTTATTTCTGCTACGGTGACTTCTGTTGTTGCGGGGACTGAATCAACTTCACCTTTTTTTGTTTTCTTTGTCGCGCGCTTTTTCTTCGGGGCTTTTTTGGCTTTTGGAACCTTTTCGCCGAGCTGTACATACGGGCCGAATCGTCCAACGAGGACATATATCGGAAGACCAGTTACAGGATCGTGACCGATAGGAACTCCACGTTTAATCTCTGTTCCATCGAGCATGAGCGCTCCATCACAATCAGGGTATCGTGAACATGAGAGGAATTTACCTCCACGGCCGAGTTTGATAATCATTGAAGAGCTACACTTCGGACATACATACTTGGCATCTGCATCACCGAGATTGGTGATTTTTGCAGTTGTTTCTTTCTCTTTAACTTCACGAGCGAAAGGGGTGTAGAAATCCTTCAAGGTCTTCGCATACTCACGCTTACCAAGAGCAATATCATCGAGAGAGTCTTCCATTTCTGCAGTAAATGAATCGTTAATATAGCTCATGAAATTCTCTTCAAGGAAAGACGATACGACGTCTCCTGTATCAGTAGGTTTTAATGCTTTGCCTTCTTTCTCAACATAACCTCGTTCTTCAATGGTACGGATAATAGAAGCGTATGTAGAAGGTCGGCCAATACCGCGCTTTTCGAGCTCTTTAACGAGTCCTGCTTCAGTGTATCGAGGTGGTGGCTGGGTAGACTTCTCAATGCTTCGGACTGGTCCTGTAGCTTGTTCGGTAACACCAGACTCTGGGGCAGATTGTTCAATTATTTTCGCTGGTATCTTTACCGCTGTCTTTGTAGTAACAAGACTTAGTGGGTCATTAGCCGCGACTTTTGGAAGTTCGATATCGTCACCTCGTGCTTCAGCATCTGCTGCAAGCCAACCGTCGAATATGATTCGTGAACCATTAGCTGCGAAATCGGGCATAGTGCCTTTACCTCCAGTAACATTAGCGAGAATACGTGTGCGAAGGGTGCGAGCATCGGCCATTTGTGAAGCCATAGTACGCTGCCAGATGAGTTTATAGAGCTTTTTTTGTTCATCATTAGCTCCTGCAGAACGTAGGTTGAAGTTTGAAGGTCGAATGGCTTCATGGGCTTCTTGAGCGTTCTTACTTTTAGCTGAATATGTGCGGAATTGGTGATACTGCTTACCAAAGTCTTTCTCGATACATGAAGCGATTTGAGCGAGGGCTACTTTGCTAAGGTTAGTGCTGTCGGTTCGCATGTAAGTAATGAGACCGGCTTCATAAAGTCGCTGTGCCACTGACATAGTACGTGATGGAGCGAAACCTAATCGTGATGAAGCAGTCTGTTGAAGTGTAGATGTGATAAATGGGGCGCGAGGAGAGCGACCAACTTCACTTTCGTCTACGGACACGACTTGCCACTTCTCGCCATTAGTTCCACGAGCTTTTGCAACAATGTCTTCAACTTTTTTATAATCAGTCGGTTCTTCGGTGCAGGTGAGAGTGAATGGCGCGGTGCCTTTCTTTGCAGAATCGATAACATCGGCTTCTATAACCCAGAATTTATGCGATATGAAAGCACGGATTTCACGTTCGCGTTCCATAACGATTCGAAGTGCGGGAGACTGTACTCGTCCAGCAGAAAGACCATAGCGAACCTTTTTCCAGATAAGACCTGAGAGATCGTAGCCAACAAGACGGTCAAGTACTCGGCGAGCTTCTTGAGCTTTGCGAAGATTCTCATCAATCTCACGAGGATGCTCCATAGCCTCTAAGACTGCATCCTTGGTGATTTCGTGGAATACTACGCGCTTCGGTGCAGGCATATTCTTACCATTGAGTCCTACAGCTTCAGCAATATGCCAAGCGATAGCTTCTCCTTCGCGGTCGGGGTCAGTCGCGAGAATAACTTCATCGGCTTTTGCTGCAAGGGATCGGATCTCGTCTACTACACGTTCTTTGCCGGGGCTAATCTCATAGTGGGGGACGAAACCGGCTGGGATGTCGATGGCTTTTTTGTTACTTTTTGGAAGGTCACGAATGTGTCCAATAGATGCTACGACACGGTATTTACCGTCGAGATACTTTGATATAGTTTTGGCTTTTGCTGGTGACTCGACGATGAGTAGTTTCATAATAATATTGCGTGTGCACGCGAATTTACTCTTAGTATTACATGGAAGTTGACGTTGATGCAAATAATATCCTGCGCATAACGTAACAATATATACATTATGTATGCCCCGGTTCGATCATTCCGCCGCTCTCAATAATGTATCCTGATAATTCAAGCATTGATAAATGGGCGTTGATTTCTGCGATGGATAAATGGTGTTGCTGAATGATTTTATCTATCAAATATTCTTTATCCATCGGTTCAATGAGGAGGTCGAGAATATTAATCTCTTGTTGTGAAAGTGAATCAGAAGCGTCGTGTCCGCCCCTCGTGTCGCCACCGTCCGAAAGGCTTGTAACAGATCGATCCTCTGGTGATAGACCAAGTGCTGCAATTATGTCTTCACTTGAGCGAATAATTGCTGCACCTTTACTAATGAGCATATTCGGCCCCTCAGAAAGCGAGGAAAAAATAGGCCCAGGTACCGCAAGAACATCGCGATTATAATCTCCTGCAAGTCTCGATGTAATCAGTGTTCCAGAATCAAGCTTCGCTTCAATGACAAGTGTAGCGTGCGATATTCCAGCCATAAGTCTATTACGTCGTGGAAAGCTCCAATCGGTAGCGGTAAAATCATTGTTGAATTCTGAGACAAGGGCGCAGTGCGGAGTGTTAGCAATACGCTCTCCTAAATGCTGATTACGAGCGGGATAGAGAACCTTACGATCAAGTCCAGAGCCGGGGAAAGCAATGGTTGGCAAACCTACACGCAAGGCTGCTTCATGAGCTATGGCATCAATACCTATTGCAAGACCTGAAACAATACAAATATTGTACCCTCTAAGACCTTCGATAAGAGACTGACAAGCTCGTTCGCCATACGAAGTATGCTTCCGCGAGCCAACGACGCACAGAAAACGATATGGAGTGTCTTTATCACACGATAATAAATCACCACGAATAAATAATTCTTTCACCTGCTCAGATGGACTAAGTGGCAACTGCCGTAATAGATAAGGGAAATCAGCATCGTTAGGTCGCAATGTGCGTACGGTCTGAGCTGTTTGTGTGATAATCTCTTCTTCCATACATACAGTCTAGCGTAGTCGGATATAGCCACCATAAAGAAAGAATGAAATTTTGATGAAAACTATATTCTTGCTATGATGATACGACTATGCTTGATATAAAACTGATTAGAGAAAATAAAGATGCAGTCATTGCTGGAGCTCGAAAAAAGCATGTAAAAATTGATATCAATGAACTCATTAAACTCGACGATGAACGCCGCGTACTTTTGGCAGCTCTTGAGAAAGAACGCGCAGAACAGAATGCTGTAGGGGAGAAAATTGCCACTCTATCTAATATTGAAGTCGGCATAACAGCACCGACTCATGAACGCGATGCTCTCATCGAGCAGATGAAGACTCTCAAAAAAACTATTGAACAGCACGATACCGAACTTAAAGAAATAATAAAGAAATGGCAGCTTCTCATGCTCCAAGTGCCAAATATTCCAGACATGTCTGTGCCCGACGGCGAGACCGACAAAGACAATCGCGAAATAAAGACTTGGGGAGAGCTTCCAGACTTCTCAGGTAAAAACGGCGCTAATGGTGGCGTAGCTTTCGAACCAAAAGATCACGTTGAGCTTATGACAGCACTCAAAATGGTGGATTTCGAGCGAGGGGCGAAAGTACACGGCTTCCGAGGCTATTATCTTATGGGCGATGGGGCGCGGCTTTGCTTTGCCGTCTGGAATTATGCTTTGGAATTTTTCTCTGCTAAGGGCTTCGTGCCGGTCATTCCACCGGTTATTGTTCGAAAGGCGAATCTCTACGGCACCGCGCATTTACCGGGGGATGTTGAAGACTATTATATGACACAGGATTGCGACGCTCTCGCGGGTACAGCCGAAGTGCCAATTATGGGCCTTCATGGAGAAGAGATTCTCGATCCTGCGCAATTCCCGATAAAATATCTTGGCTTCTCTCCTTGTTATCGTCGTGAAGCCGGCGCTCATAGCAAAGATGTAAAAGGCCTCATTCGTGTGCATGAGTTTTATAAATTCGAGCAAGTCATCCTCTCTGAAGCTAGTCATGAGACTTCAGTGCGTTTACATGATGAACTTAATCGCAATACCGAAGAATTCATTGAATCACTCGGTATTCCATATCGAACGGTTGTTAATTGTGGCGGTGACCTTGGTCTTGGTCAGGTAAAGAAATACGACATCGAACTATGGGTTCCAAAAGAAGGCACATATCGCGAGATTTCTTCCGCTTCATATTTCCATGATTTTCAGACACGTCGCTTCAATACCCGCTATCGAGATCCTGTGGATAATAAGCTTCGTTACGCCCATTCACTTAACTGCACAGCAATACCGACACCGCGCATCCTTGTATCGCTTGTGGAGAATTTCCAACAGCCAGATGGATCTATTCGCATTCCAGAAGTGCTCCAGAAATATTTGGGTAAAGCTTCGATCGTGATATAATTCACGAAATGCTTTCAAAGAGTCGTAAAGGAATACAATCTGATAAGTACATTAAGAAGCGCCGTAAACAAGGCATCATTCTCTCGATCCTTATCGTGGTCGTTCTCGGCTCTTTTCTTTCGACATTAGCTTTTCTTTCTCGAGCGAAATTCTTTCATATTGATACGATTGTAGTGACCGGCACGGTTCTAGTACCCCGAACGAGCATCGAGTCTATCGTCGCCAGTGGAATAGACGGCTCATATATGTATCTTTTTGCGAAAGATAATATTTTCCTATACCCGAGCAACAATATTCGCGAAGACATCACTCACGATCTTCCTCCAGTCTCTCAAGTAACATTTAAGAGAAATGGTTTTCACGAGCTTGATGTGACGGTGACCGAGCGCAAAGCATCAGGTCAGTCATGCGATAGCACTACGGGGGATTGCTATTTCATTGATGAACAGGGTTTTGTGTATGCGAAAGCGCCGCAGTTTTCTGCCGGTGTGTATATTACGTATTCATCGGCTTCGACTACGCCGACTTTGGGAACATATCTTGCGGGACCAGAATATTTCGAACCTGCACATCAAGCTATTAACTTCTTTAGTACTATGGGACTTACGGTTCATGGTATTACCATACCAAATAGTCATATGCCGATTAGTGCTCAAAATGACGACTATAGTATAGCCCTAAAAAACCCGACCATAGGCACCACGACCACAGATATTGCTGTGTATTTTAATACTTCGGTACCGCTCGACCGATCATTTACTTACTTCACTGCTTTTTGGAATCATGAGACTAATAAAAACTTCAAAACTATCGACCTTCGCTACGGCAAAGATATTGTGTACACCATGCAGTAGCATACAAAGACTAGCATACGGGTTATAGAGAAGCGCACAATTTTTTATAAATTATTAATGAAAAAAACATACTACATATACTATAGCGTTCTCACCATACTTATTGGTATTCTTATTACGATGCTCATTGTGGCGGGAGCGCAATGGATATCGAAGCATTTCACGCATAAGGTGACGACTTTTCCGGTTAAAAATATCGATACCAATGCGGAGGCGGTAGCAGAAGAGAACGCTGGTGCGACGGGCGCATCACAGGAGAGCCTAGAGAGCCTTACGCCGGCAGTGTCTTTGCTTACGGGGGCGAAAGGCACGACTCCAATTACCGCTCCAGAGTATATTGTCGAGACTTTAGGTGGAATATCTCCACATACCAACGCTTTCGTGGCGGGTAATTCGGTCATCGATCAGAAGGACGCAGATCGATCAGTGCCAATTGCTTCACTTACCAAGCTCGTAACAGCAGTAGTGGCGGATAATCTTATTGATCGAACAACAATTATTAACATTGGTCCACGAGTGCTTGCGACATATTCGGGGAATACTGCGAAACTGGTCGATGGGGAACAGATAAGTGCGCATGATTTGCTTTACCCACTTCTTATGACATCGAGTAATGACGCTGCGGAAGCGTTGGCTCTTACCTATGGCAAGAAAGCTTTCGTGAAAGCGATGAATGATTGGGTATATTCGATTGGGGCATATCATACGTATTTTGCGGAGCCGACAGGACTTTCGTCGGAGAATATTTCATCTGCAACGGATATATTTACAATTCTTAATTGGATTTATATTAATCGGCCTGACCTTATTGCTATTACGACAACGAAAGTTAAAACTGTCGGTTTCCACACATGGGTGAATCCTGCGCATCTCCTTAATCTTACGGCATATATTGGCGGCAAGGACGGCTACACTCCGGAGGCGGGATTGACAGCCGCTACTTTATTTGCCATAACTACAGACGGCAAACATCAAATCATCGCCGTAATTGTGCTCTGCAGTACCAATCGCGATCGAGATGTTTTGGGCCTCATTGATCGAATCGGCACGAATGTCATGACTCTCAATAAATAATGGACACACAATTTGGTTTTTGGAAACAATTACAAAAGAAGGCACGCGAAGAGGGACGACCAATCCTCACGCTTGCACCTATGGCTGATGTTACCGACGCGGCTTTTCGCCGTATCATAGCCAAGTATGGCAAGCCGGACGTCACATGGACAGAATTCGTCTCTGCAGACGGACTCTGTTCAGCTGGGAGGCCGGTCCTTCTTCGCGATCTTGCATATCACGAAAGCGAACGTCCTATCGTCGCGCAGCTTTTTACTTCACATCCAGAGAAAATGTTCGAAGCGGCCCAGCTTGTGGCTTCATTGGGCTTCGACGGTATCGACATTAATATGGGTTGCCCCGACAAAAGCATCGAGAAGCAAGGTGCTGGTGCAGCGCACATCAAGAATCCCGCGCGTGCCGTGGAGGTCATCGAAGCTGCTCGTCGTGGAGCGCCGAATCTACCAATATCGGTTAAAACTCGCATTGGCTACAACACCATCGACCTTGAAGGATGGATCGGTTCGCTTCTCGCTCTCCATCTTCCAGTTCTCACGGTTCACCTCCGCACTCGAAAAGAAATGTCCGACGTGCCTGCTCAGTGGAATATTATGAAGACTATTGTGGCCATGCGGGATCGGATTTCTCCAGAGACGATTCTTCTTGGTAATGGCGACGTACTGAGCCGCGCCGACGCAGAGGCGAAGACGAAAGAATCGGGCGCCGACGGAGCAATGCTCGGCCGAGCAATATTTGGCAATCCTTGGCTTTTTAACCCCACGATTTCTCGAGAGGCTATCACTATACCTGAGCGTTTGTGCGTTATGGTGGAGCATACGCGACTCTTCGGCGAACTACTCGGCGACATCAAAAGCTTCGCTATCATGAAAAAGCACTATAAAGCCTATGTACACGGCTGGGTTGGTTCAAAAGAATTCCGCATGCAACTTATGGAGGCAACGAGCATCGAAGAAGTGGCGGAACTCACTGAAGCCTATATTAAAGCCAATCCAAATCTCACCTATTCAGACTAGCTTGCCAAAATCTGCGTAGGGTGTATGCTTTTATCGGTTAGGTTGCTTGGTTGTAAGCTACCTATTGGAGGATAAATTCCAGCTATCCCCTAGGTTGGAATACGTTTGTTGGCGTTTGGGTAATTAGGCATGGCGTGAATGCATCACGTCACACCCGTTCCTCCTTTGCAACAGGGGGAGCGGGTGGCATTTTTTTAGGCGAGAATTTTTTCTTTTTCCTGATTATCCCTCCAGCTTTCTCTATATTTTTTCTTAATTTTTCTATATACTAAGGGCATGTCTAATATCGCACTGTATCGCAAATATCGCCCCGCGGTTTTTAAAGAAATTACCGGACAGGATCATATCGTCACTTCGCTTCTCGGTTCGATTGAATCGGGTCGCATATCGCATGCATATCTCTTCGCCGGTTCTCGGGGAACAGGGAAGACGTCCATTGCGCGCATATTCGCTCGTGAGCTCGGGACAACTGACAATGATATGTATGAGATCGATGCAGCGTCGAATCGTGGAATTGACGACATTCGTGCCATTCGCGATGGAGTGTCGGTCATGCCCCTTGAATCAAAGTACAAGGTCTATATTGTCGATGAGGTCCACATGCTCACCAAAGAAGCTTTCAATGCACTTCTAAAGACGCTTGAAGAGCCACCTGCACACGTCATCTTCATCCTCGCTACCACTGAGCTTGATAAATTACCGGCGACTGTGGTATCGCGCTGTCAGACATTTACCTTTAAGAAGCCGACTCGTGAAATTCTTCGCAATGCAATAACAAATGTCGCAAAGAAAGAAGGTTACAGTCTTGAGCAAGGCTCGGCTGACCTCATTGCAATACTTGGAGATGGATCATTCCGCGATGCTCTTGGTGTGCTTGATAAAGTGTTGGGGGCGAAGCAAGGTTCAGGTAAAAGTGTAACGCTCGAGCATATTCAGTCGGTGACAGGTGCTCCGCGGACCACTCTGGTCAATGATTTCATTGCGGGGATAGTGCAAGCGGGGGCAGGGGTATCAGGTGGAGCAGGTAGTGCAGGCGCGGCGAATTCTGGTGCCTCGGGAGATGCTCGCCAGCAGGGCATAACTTTAGCCCTCACGACCCTTGCAAATGCCGAGAAGTCAGGGCTTGATTTCGTTGTCTTCACGAGTCTCGTTCTTGATAAAGCTCGAGCCGTGCTTCTACTCAAATCCGCCGGTCCAAGTATCGCCCCCACCATTGCCGCGGGATTCTCCGATGAGGATTTTAGCTTCATTCGTGATCTTGCTGTCGCACCAGCGAGCGTGACCTCTACTATGCTTGTGGAACTCCTGCGCGCATACGATGAGACCAATCGTGCATACATACCAAGTCTCCCGCTTGAGCTTGCAATTATGAGGATAGCTGGAGGGGTGAAATAGCTGGAATTGCCTATAACAAAATAGCGTGTATAAGCTCGCACTTGTCCTTAAGCCATTTACGGGTTACGATACGTACATTGCGGGATCGTATAATGGTAGTACAGCGGCCTTTGAAGCCGTGAATCTTGGTTCGATTCCAAGTCCCGCAGCCAGCGAAAGAGCGTAGCGATTGAGCGCTGCGGGAAGCATTGCGCCAGTGCGCAATGCGACTTGGAATCGAACGCCGGAGCGTTGTGAGCTCACCAGAGCGAACCGCGAGGCGGTGCCCAGCCCGAGCTTTGCGACGGCAAAGCGAGAGGCGAGGGCGATGGGGAGGACTGCAGCAATCAATTTTTGGTACCTAGAGATCTCGAGGTCTAAATATTCTGATTTCACTCTTTTGTCAGTACAGAAGTTATAATTGGTAAATAATGGAAGAAAAAAAGATCAAAACTCATTCGGTGGGAAAGGGAATAGTTGATTCAAGCTGGGTTCTTCTTACTCAGACAGCTGATACCGCCTTAGTCTTCAAACCGCAGATTCATAGTGGCGGAGTAAGGGGTACTCTGGTTAAGTTTAAAAAAGAAAGAGGTCAAGGGTGGGAACAACTTATTGAGAGAAGTTTTATATCTCTTGATTTACATGAAGGTGTAAAGCTTGATTTAAACACTGAGTCCACAAGGAAATTATTTGACGCAATATACGGCAGAGACCAGATAGCAAAGCTTGGTATAAAAAGAGGAGATCAAGAATATATAACTGCTCCTGCAAATCAGGTTATCATCGTTGATGACAAAAATAAATCTGAGGTGTTGAGGCAATTGATTGCCAACAATAATTCTGATGATTTTTGGAGTCTCCTAAAAGACAGTAATCCAAAATTAGCTACACACTTGGCGGTTGGTCAAATTCAAGCAGACAGAGTTTCCGTCCTTAATGAATTTAATAATAGATTGACAAAAAAGTATTCAGAGACAACAGGACCAGATTCTTGGCAAAAATGGATTTACGCTCACACATGGATTTTTGGTATCCAGTACCTTGATCCATTTGAAAAAACAAAAATCAACCTTTCAGGTAGTATGCCTGACTATTTGTTCCCAACAGTTGATGGCTTTCTCGACATACTCGAAATCAAATTGCCTGAGGATGAAGTCATTACCTCAGACTCGTCACATCCTGGGGCATATAAATGGACGCCTGAAACAAATGCTGCACTTGGACAGGTTGTATATTATCTTTGTGACGTCGAACATTACAGATACGAATTACAAGAAAAAATAATGAAGGTGTACGGAATAGAAGTTTCGATAATTAAACCTCGAGCCTTTATTTTGATAGGAAACAAAGAACACTGGCAAAAAGATAAAAAAGAAGCATTAAGAAAGATGAATCATTCTCTTCATGGTATAGAAGTGCTTACATATCAAGACCTATTGCAGAGAGGAACTGAAATAGCGAATATGTTTTCATCACTCCAATGACACTAAAACTACTCTCTTATAATAAGTAATGGTTTACATTTAAACGATGGCACCAGTTCTCGCTTCTCGTCAATCGTTCCTTCTTTGAGTAAATATTTCTGCGTAAGTCCTAATATGATGATGTTTCTTCTCAAACATTATTCAGTTTATCAAAAGAGGCGTTATATATTGTATTTCTACAAATTTTGTGAGACAATCTTTTAATCAGTGTTCGGTATTGGATGGACTTTGGCTGTGCGGCTATCCATGTCTAGGGGCACTGGGCTAATCGTTTGCCACGATATGCAAGCTTCGGCCTGTTATCGCGGTCAACAGTGTAATGATAGTGAAGGCAAGATAGGACATAAAGTGTTCTTGTGTCAACGTTATTATTATATCAATGTTAATTATCAGCCTTGTGCTTTCGGGCACATGTCGTGCGCACAACCCAGATTTTCTGTGAGCCCTTGTCCAATGAGTATGCTGAAACTCACTTGAGGACGAGGGCTTTTACACATCTACAATATGGATGATGTCTATACACAATGGCGTGCTTCGCTCAGACCAAAGCAGAAGAAGCGTACATATCAGCATTTTGATAAGTCGTTGGACCTAGATAACGATCAGGATTTTGCTTTGGTAAAACGTGCCATCGAGAATATACCAGCCCACCAGTTCCTCCCATTTTTAAAGTTCATAATGAAAGATGTACGTTATCGGAAGAATGAAACCGGAATAGCTCATCGCAGCATCAAGCCTCGACCTATAATGTACGCATCTCACCTGGATGCTCATATTTACGGATTCTATTCCTATGTTTGGGGTCGAGCATACGAAGAATTTATAGCGGCAAACGGAAGCGCGGAGAGCGTCATTGCATATCGTAAGATTGCCGATGATGGAACTCGCAATAAAGGTAATATTCAATTCGCCCGCGAGGTATTTCAATATATTCAACAACACGGTGATTGCGTGGCGATTGTCGCTGATATTTCAAAGTTTTTCGACACGCTGAAACATAAGACGCTTAAAGAACGTCTATGTGCGGTGCTGGGTGTGGGTGAGCTTAAAACGAATGAATACAAGGTTTTTCGATCTCTTTCCGCGTTTCGTTTTGTGCTCAAAGACAAGGCTTGGAACAGCGCATACGCTCGTCTTGCGCCGCGGATAGTGCGAGATGTACGAAAAGGAAAATCTCTGCCGCAAGCTGTGTACGAATCAGGTAAGAAGCTAGTTAAGACGAACAAAACAGAGATAGGTATTCCTCAAGGAAGTCCTGTGAGTGGCCTGTTAGCGAACGTCTACCTGTCGGCATTTGATTCTGCAATTCGTAGCGCATTTCCAAATGCTCTATATAGACGCTACAGCGATGACATTGTCCTTGTGTGTCCGGCTGATGTTGCGGATACCGTACTATCTACGCTTAAGAGTGAGATAGAAAAATATGCTTTGGATATAAATGCCAAAAAAGCTTTCTTCGTTAAATTCGAGCGACAAGCTGACGGGAGTGTCGTGTGTACAGATGTAAAGGATGGTGACAAAAATCCTGTTGGAAGAAGATACGTTGATTATCTCGGGTTCAAATTCGACGGGCAAGCAGTGTTACTTCGTGATAAGACCCTACAAAGGTCGTACAAGAAGGCTGACAAGAAGATTCGCAAGTATCAGCTGAGACAGACAGGTGGATACAGACACAAGTCGCACAAGGCAGGTCGTAAGCAGATAGGTAGTTCGTATATTAGTAACGCAGCTATCGCCATGCAGACAATCGGATCAAGAATTACTTCTCAAAAGAAAAAGTTTGAAAAATTTATACGAAAAAGTAAAAAGAATTCGAAAAGACCTTCTTAGTAAAGGATTTTGATATTTTCTTAATACTAGCTGTTTATTAATTAAAAGTTATTACATATCGAACACGTAATTGTATATTTTTAAATATGAAAGATTTTATTAAATATCAATTTTATTGAGTAGGGGCTCAATTTTTCTTATGTGTGGCATTATCCCCCCTTTTCTGCTACCATGTACCACATTATGACTGATGTCAAGAATCCAAGCGGCGCAAACAACACTGAAGAGATAAAAAGAAAAATCGTCAGGCTTTTCAACAAAAATGTCAAAGACAAAATCCCCGATATTTCAACCTCAAACAAACGCCACGACGGCAAAGACGGTTACTGGCTAGAGACACAGATGGGTGTTGCTCACAACGCCGATAACGCACCCGACCTCTATGGTTTCGAAATGAAGAGTGACACCACAAGCAAAACAACCTTTGGTGACTGGTCAGCAAGCTACTATATATTCAAAGATGAAGAATATGGAATCGATCGCGATCAATTCCTAGAGATTTTTGGTGCACCTAACCTAAAGAAAGGGGAAAGATATTCATGGTCTGGAAAACCATCTCCAAAAATAAACGTGTTTAGTCCCTTTGGACAAATACTCAAGGTGGATGATCAGGATAATATTTTTGCTGTCTATTCTTACCGAGAAGATACCCGACCCGATAAAGACAAAATCGTTCCAAAGAATATGCAGAAGAACATTCTAGTTATTGCAGAATGGAGTGCAGAAATGATGAAGGAGAGAGTTGAAAAGAAATTTAATAAACTAGGCTGGTTTAAGTGTCTCAAGGATGAAACTGGCGCATATTCAAAAATCGTTTTTGGCGCACCTATTAGTTTTAAATCTTGGATTGATGGCGTGAGAAAAGGGCATATTTTCTTCGATAGTGGTATGTATCAGGGTAATGTGAGACCGTATTCTCAATGGCGGGCAAATAATAAGTATTGGGATTCTCTAGTGACTGACACTTACTAATTTTGAAGCAACGCTTTTCCTTGCTTTCGTTACGCTTTCTTGTTTAATTTCATCAAGATTAATTGATTTTGAATCGCTGTCCGTAGACTTCTTAAGTTGTTTAAGCGCCTTCTCAACCTCCTTCGCAAGTGCCTTAATAACCGGCACCGCAACACTATTGCCAAATTGTTTATAGGCTTGGTTATCACTCGTAGATATAACATAATCATCAGGGAATCCTTGCAATCGAGCCGCTTCTCTCGGCGTTAATTTCCTAGGGTTTTTACCTTTCTGTTCAATAAGAATTTCAGAACCGTCTTTATAATAACGAGCTGATATCGTGCTCGTGTATTCCGAATTTTCATTAAACATAGAATATCCGAAACCATTACCTTTCTCTCGGTGCTCTTTTTTCCTTCGTTGATGCCCAGCCCAGAGCTTATCTGATATCGTATATTTTGGATCCACTTTCTTCTCTAGAATGTCTCCAAGTTTAGTCTTCTTACCAGAAGGTGTTGGAAAAGTGAAATTCGTCTTTCCAAGAAAGCCAATGATATAAATCCTCTCTCTATTCTGAGGAACACCAAAGTCCTTGGCGTTGAGAACTTGCGCGTATATTTCATAGCCAAGTCCTTCGAGAATACTTTTGATCGTCTCGAATGTTCTGCCTCCATCGTGACTTTTAAACCGTTTAACATTCTCAAGAAATACTACCGTTGGTTTATGATGTTCAACTATTTTCGCGATATCAAAGAAAAGGGTACCTCGCGTGTCAGCGAGTCCAAGCTTTTTACCGGCTTGAGAAAAGGGCTGACAAGGGAAGCCTGCAAGTAAAACATCGAAAGAGGGAATATCTTGTGGTTCAATCTTGGTAATATCTCCGTAGGGCATTTCCTCGAAGTTTGCAAGATAGGTTTTCTGCGCAGGTCCATCCCATTCAGAAGTAAATACACATTCTCCGCCGATGCTTTCAAATCCAAGCCGTATACCACCAATCCCAGCAAAAAGATCAATCATTTTAAAAGCCGCAGCCTTCTTGGAATCTTTTTTATCAGAGAAAAGACTCACAACACTTACTTTATTTAGTTTTTTATTTTGTGTAGTCATCATTATTAGAATTATAACATTTTTTTTAATTGGCAACTCGAGTTTTTTAATACAAATATTTTATGAAGTAGTGTCAATTTCTATTTACTAAAATGATTTTAAAATCCATGCTAAACTACCACCATGTCCCTCCTCCTCACCTCCGCTGGCATCACCAATGCAACCATAGCCAAAAACATCCTTGAACTTGTCGGCAAGCCCGCGCAAGATATTTCTGTACTTTTCATCCCAACCGCCACGAACATCATGGAAGGCGACAAAAGTTGGCTCATCGACAATCTCAATGACTTCAAGCGTCAAGGCTATGCATGTATCGACATCCTCGATATCGCCGGCGTACCAGAGAGCGTATGGAAGCCCCGAATGGAGGCCGCTGACCTCATAACTTTCGGTGGAGGCAATGAACAATATCTCGTAAAGGTCATGAGAGAAACGGGCGTCGAGAAAGCACTACCAGAACTTTTGAAAACTCGCGTGTACATGGGCATAAGCGCTGGAAGTATGGTCGTGGGGCAATTCCTCCCCGTCGAACTTCTCAATGTCATTTACCCCGAAGAAGTCTTCGAAGAATTCTCAGAACCACTGGCATTTGTAAACTGCCTTTTCCTCCCACATCTCAATTCCGAATATTTCTCTCACGCCACAAAAGAAGTCCTCGAAAAGCATCGAGCCGACTTCGCATTCCCGCTCTATGCATGCGACGATAATTCTGCACTAAAGATTGTCGATGGAAAGTTCGAAATTGTAGGGGAGGGGGAGAGTGTGGTGTTTAATAAATAGTTTGCGGTTTATTTTTTGTGCTTAATGTTTTTAAAATAAAAAACCACCGCTATTTAGGCGTGGTCTTGCGAAGAAGTTGTCCATTAACGATCGGCACGATCACGAGAATGGATTGCGACACCATGTATATCGTGTATATGCCACTTGCCCATGTCCAAGGTTGAACCGCGATAATATTACATATGCCTGCTAATAGTCCGATAAGCCAGCTTACAAGGTTCTCGGAATGCGGATTTCGTATTACTTTGATAAAGGTAGGAACAAGGCCAAGGAAATCAGCTACCAAACCCGCGACAAGAGCAAGTATTGGATTGCCAGTCATCCTCCATAGTAGCAAAGACAACGCAGCAAGCACGATGCATGCAGTATCAATTGGATACCAATGTTTCTCGCCAAATTTCAGTGAGAGAAGAAGTAGGATGATTGGATTAATAGCGGCCGCAATGACAAACCAAATGGTGCCTTTTTCTCCCGCTGAAATGTATGCGGCGAGGTTGATGATGCCAATCGTGCTCCAAATGATCCATGATACGCGATTAAGCTTAGTTTCTTTGGTGATGACAATACTTCGGATGTATGGGAACATCACAATAATCAAAAGTATTCCAGAGATGTAACCAAACAGACTGTGGTATGAGATGCTGATAGTGACCTCCTGTGTTTGTATGCGCGGGGCACACCGTTAATTTTTTTAGAGAACAAAATACTTTTTTAAGATATCACGATAATATATTTATGTCAATGTTATCGGCAGAATATCACTACTGTCCCACTAAATTAACCCCACCATAGAAAAAGTCCTTGAGGTAAGCCATACTAAAGCTGTCGAGCTTAGTAGAGACTTAAACGCCTCAAGGGCTTTTTCCATGTATTGCTCTAGCACAATCTTCGGACAAGTTGTTTCGTTTCTTCCCAAGGGTCAATTTAAAGCTTTTGTGGGACAGTAGTGGATATTAAAATTAAAGAAAAAGATTTTAAATAAAAACCGACTTAGGTTTGACCCTAAATCGGTTACGCTGCTATTTCTTGCCCTTTTTGGGCCGTCGCGGCTTGCCGACTCCTGCTGAACCAGTATTTGCTCCTGCCATATCAGTCACCTCCTTTCTAGAATAAGTTTTGAAGTAGTGCACGTTCTTCGATCAGTTGTCGCTCACCGCAATGCTTTTGCCATTGAGCTACAGCCTGCCGATATAATTGCACTACATCGGTTTGTTGTGTAATCTCGGTAATGTTATATACCGAAATATCTTGTCCGCGCATGTCACGGCCACTTTGAAGCTCGCTCAGCGTGTATTTGATGCAATACGGCAGTCGCCACCAGTTGTCTGTATCAATAACTAACGTTTCGCTTGGAGCTAAGGATGCTGGATAGAAGAATAACGGGAGGCCAATATCGAGTACCAAAGCGTTTTGAGTTACCTTGGCATCTTTGAGAATTTTCGAGAAAGCACCTTTCCCAAAGATTGAGATGAGCGATCGCATATCCTCAAGATTATAAATCCTCAGGAATATCTTTTTCGGCGATTTGCTGAAATCTACCATATCGTTTAGGGCTCCCTCAAGTTGCTTTTCTGAAGCTTTCAATTCCTCGAGACCTTTTCTAATCGACATTGTTGTGATATGCCATTCGTCCACTCCTCGCGTAAAAACCTCTTCACCTGTCTGTAAGACATATTTAGAATTGAGACTACTGAGAGTCATGAGAGAAGTCAGTTTACCCTTAGGATTGATAACCCTTCGAGCTTGCTGAATTCCTTCAGTGGCGACATCCCAAGCTCTCGAGCTATTTCTTTGTAGATTGTGAATATCCTTTGGGCCGTCTACTGAAATGTCTATCCAATCAAATTTCAGCCCAGTTTTCAAAATATCAT
The DNA here is from genome assembly GCA_903893855.1 of Candidatus Tayloriibacteriota bacterium. Classification (GTDB taxonomy): domain Bacteria; phylum Patescibacteriota; class Minisyncoccia; order Phycocordibacterales; family PALSA-1337; genus PALSA-1337. Next base: position 20,777 of record CAITNV010000030.1, on the reverse strand, counting down.
CGATCATCGGTACGAATGTTCCACTCTCAATGATACCGATTTGATATTTGGCATCACAGATTGCTTTGAGTAACGGCAATTGCTTGCGGGTGAGCTGGCGACCTTCGTGCACTACTTTCACATTGGGCAGTTCCTTGAGCACATGAAGAACCGCATTAACATCCGGAAGATTTTTTGAAGAAGTTTCATTTTGAAAAATGCAGTGCTGGCATTGAAACTGACATGATCTATCGAGAATCAGTGATGAAAGAGAGGGAAGCTCCGTGGCAATTACCCGAAACACCTCGTCGTTCTCACCTTGGCCATTAACACAGGCGAACCAATAGTCTATTGATGTTTTCATTTTAAAGAGCTCCTTTTTGGGGTTTCTATATTTAATTAGGCCATAAAATAGAATATTGTCATCTTTGGTAGCTAGTTATATCTATAAATAACTTTATTATAAGCCGTATAAACATCATATCTATATTGTTGTCAGAATTATTGACAGACTTAATTAAATACGCTACATTGTATCCATGGAAAACCTTACAGAGACCATGGAAAAGATCGGCTTATCTCGAAAAGAAGCCCAAGTTTACTTGGCACTCCTTCGTATTGGTCAAGCATCGGCAACTCTCATTGCGAAGAATTCAGGACTTAAGCGTCCAACCACATACTTGATTCTTGAGGATTTGCGAAAGAGAGGTTTTGTCTTAAAAATGCCAAGTGATAAGAAGCAGATGTTTATTGCAAAATCTCCAGAAGAGATAATTGGAGAAGCAAAAAAGAATGTCGACCATGCGTTCCATATACTTCCACAACTCATGAATATGTTCAGCACTTATGACCCGAAGGTCAGAACTATCCATTTCGAAGGTCTACACGGTATTCGAGAGGCACTTTGGTATAAATTTGATGAACTCAAGGGTTCTGAAATCGTTGCATTCTTTGGCAGCGCTGAAGATGCAAGTCCTGATCTAATTAAACTTTTCCACGAATGGAATAGTGTTGTTGCAAATGCCGAGATAAAAATCCGGTCAGTTGTTCCTGATACAAAGGATCTTAAAAAATTTCGAGATACAGATAAAGTCTATGGCTTCGAACCAAAGATAATGCCCGCCGCTGAATACACATCGAAAACTTCTATTGAAATAACTAATCGTTTTATTCGAGTAATCATGTTCAAAGAACAGCAGGCTGTGATTATAGAAAATCCTATCGTTGCAAAAGCAATGAAAGAAATATTTGAAATGGTGTGGAGTAAATAAGTTGTCATTAAAGACGCGATGAAGACTTTTAAAATAGCATAATGTATGAAATGTATTACTTTTATTCTTAATCTCCCATGGTCACTTGTAGGAATAGTGTTTTCGATTTTATCTATTCCCAAAAAAGTATCTCTCCTAAAGAATCCAACCGCAATCGTGATTCATGTAAAAAGCTTTTGGTGGTATTCGTGGCTACCAAGCAAGAAGGGCATAAGGGCAATGGCTGTAGGTCAGACTATCTTGCTAGGTAGAAATATTCTACAAAACGACCTTGAACATGAACGAGTACATGTTCAACAAGCTATCAAAACACCTTTTGTGCACCCATTTCTTTACATGATAGAGAATTGGAAAAAGGGATACCGAAATAATAAATACGAGGTCGAAGCTTATAATACTGCTGGCAACAAGTATTTTTCTGTTAAGTAACTCGGCTATCGTAGCCGAGTTTTTTAACAGATGACAAGGTGGTGCCCACGCTCTCTAACTCTGCTATACTTTCCACATGCCACAGAAAGAAATAATCAAAGCCTGTAATAATTTGATTAAAGCGTATAAGTCTGGAAAACTTGGCCAGACAAAAATGCCTGAAGATTCAAATCCTGAATTTTCTGAAAGAGAAAGAGAATTACGCTTGGCATATTTTACGTTACCGATGGCTTTGAATTATCAACGCGACAGCTATAAGTTATGGGAAGCAGCACTCAAGACTTTTCGCGATTCAGAGACTAATTTCGTATTCAACCTATCTGAGGTAGTTAAACGATCAGAAGTCGATGTGCGGAAGGCGCTTACGAAACATAAGCTTGCGCTTCAACCTAATAAACACATCAACACTTGGCGAACGATTGCAAAGACCATACATGATACTTGGGGAACATTTGAACATTTTATTGGGTCAACAGACGATGACTTTCTCGTACTCAGAAAGACTGTTCAGGTAGATTTTAAAAAAGGATTTCCGTATCTTTCCGGTCCAAAAATATTTAATTATTGGTCATTTATCTTGAGCACATACGGACAGGTCAATCTCAAAAATAGAGATTATATCGATATCGCTCCCGACACTCACATAACTCAATGTTCGATAAAGCTTTCCGTAATTACTCAACAAGAATCAGAAAAGATGTCTAAAGAGCAAATATCCGAAAGATGGCGTAAAACTCTGAAGGGAAGCGGCATCGATCCGATCGATATGCATCCACCATTATGGTTTTGGAGCAGGAATGGTTTTATTTTTGAACAGAAATAGTCTGCGTGCGTTTTTTTTGGAAATTAAAAAGGGCCTGTCTAAAACAAGCCCTTAATCTGTATCTATGATACTGATTAGTAATGCCCAACCCCGCGATAAAATCTCGTGGAATAGTTGGTGAAACCTTCGTCATGGAACGACACCGTGCCGTTGGTGTTAAACAACGTCTGGATGGTCGTCCAGTCGACGTAGTTCGTCGAGGCTTGGATACTGTAACTGTAGCCGGCCATTCCGCTTAGCTCGTATATCGGCGAACCATGCACGGTATTTGTCGCAATTGCGAGCGAAAACGGTTGCGGCAAGATGCTGAATTCTCGACTGTAATCCTGAGGCGGATTAAACGACGAGATGTTCGTCCCGACTAACACCGCTCGGATCGCGAATGCGTTCGAGTTAAATGCCGAGGATGCGTACTTTGCCGGAACAGTCCACTTGTATTGACCGCCGGCATAGAGTCCGATAACGTCCTCATACACCATAGGTTCACCATGAACATCCCCATTCGCATCCCAGTATTCAATCTGGAGAAGTACGCTCGTGCCCGCCGGAAGGAGATTCGTCACCGTGTTAATGGTGTACGTTTGTCCGACCGTTAACTGCTCTCCGGCGTTTGGCGATGTTACCAAGACATAGGGCTCGTCCGGATTCCACGTAGTGGTCAAGGTTGCCCCAATCCAGTTGTTGCCATATACGGCGTCGTCGGCTTGGATGCCGAATTTCAGTTCAATCGTGCCGGCCGTATCGAGTGAAAACGCATCCACTACGGTGACATTCGTCACCGCGCCGGCGGCGAGCGAAGAGACCGCAACCGATGTTCCTTGTATGTTGACAAGGAATTGGTCGGTGTAATCGAAACTACTGACATTGCTCACCGTGAGCGTTGTCGTGATCCAGTCGCCGACATAGATCGGGTTCGGACTGAACCGCACACCGGTCACTGCGAGATCAGCTTGCGCGTAGCTCGTAACCGGAGACAGTACCGACAGGACAAGGGCGATGAGCCCTAACAGGGTCGTTTTCATAATTTTCTTTCTGACGCTATCCCTAGGGGATAGTTTGTTATTCAATGTTCAATGCTGGCCATACCATATAGCCTGCAAACACTGAGATTTCAAGGAACTACTACAAGAGTACTACTATAACATATATGATAGGCTACGTCAAATTATTGCTTCTATAGTTATTGACTTATGTATTGCTACATGCTATGGTTTTACCGTGAGTTTTTGATAGCTTATAAACCCTTAACGTAGGAGTTTGCAATGGATGTTCATAAAGTTAACCTTAATAAAAAGTTCGAAACCCTGCTGCTTCAGACGGCAAGCGAAATTCTTGGCAGGCTCAGAATGCTTGTTACAGCGCGAGAAGTCAATTCCGAGACTGTTTGCCAGTACGATGAGTGTTTAGCACAAGTTAAACTCATCGGCAGATTCGCCGCAGAAGTAGTGATAAAAGGAAATTCTGCCCAAAATCAGCGAAAGGCCACGGCCGCGATTCTTCAGGAAATTGTCACTCTTGTGGAACAAGAAAACAATCCTTTTGCATTGGCTCAAGACCTTACTCGAGCAACGGATCTGCCTTCAATGCTGCGGGCGATGACTGTTCGAGGTGTAATGAGGATGTAGCTCGGATTTATGGGGCGTCGAAAATTGACGCCTCATTTTTTTATATAAAAACCCGCCATACCATGTTTCGGTATTGCGGATTGTTGATTGTTGATTGAAACGAATTAAAAGTTCTGTTTCATTCGGTAGAAGCGATTGACGACATTCGTGAACTCACGTTTGAAGTAAAAGCTTCCCGAAGGATCGCTAAGTGGGCTCGTATTCACCGTCGCCCAGTTAACGTTGTTGGTCGATTCTTCGACGTCGTAGTTTACATCAGGCAACCCTTCCATAAGAAGTAGGGCGTATCCTGTTGTCCACGACGGTTGCGAGAGATACAATTTGTCGATTACCGCATTGGTCGGAGCATATGGCAAGCCGATGTGGGTAAGTGGTCCGCTGTTGTAGCCAATATTGTATGCCGTATCTAACGCATTAACGTAATACGAACCTAACTCGATGTTGGCCGGAATCGTGATCGTCAAGTTGGTGGAACCGCTTACCGTGGGGAAGGTTCCGACCGGAATTCGGACATTGGATGGTCCGTGTGCAGGAGTCTGATATGTGTTGGTTTTATCTTGGACAGCATAATAGCCACTTGCCCAATCCAGCACGATGGTGCACGGATCGCCAACCGAGACATTTGTCCACTGACAGGAAATGTGAGCGAGTTGTCCCGCTCTCATAACATAGTCAGCCAAAATCGTCGTCACTACGGGGATCCGAGGGATCGTTGGCGCATTGATTGTGAAATTGCCACTTTTCGCAGCCACAATAAACGACCGAATGATGATACCTCCACCTTGATCGGTGGGCTTACCAACAGCCAAAACCGTTATGCTGAACTGCTTACCCGCATAATCGTACGGGTACGGAAGGTCATACACATTCGTGGATAGGCCTGCAGGGAAATCCTGAAACCAGCCACTAATGAAGCGATCATTAAGTTCAACGAACAGGTTCGTTGCCGTCGGAGAGTAGATCACGACGGTGATCGTATTGTTCGTATCAGCGTTGACCACATCACCTTGCGCAGGGGATACGACGTCCACATAAGACTCATTCGGTTTATTCCCCAGTGCAACGACCGTCCCCAATGAGATAACCGTTGCAGGGGTGGCAGTCACGCGGTCTCCGGTGCTATCGGTCTGTCCCGATTGAAAGTCATACGCCGGAGTGATGCTTATCGAGAATGTCTCACCGTTGGTGAACGTTGATGACAGGGTACCTCGAAGCTCATACGTGTGAAAGCCCAAGGGATACGACGGAGGAAGGATGAACGTGAACGACGACGATACAGAACTGTCACTTTGATCCGGATGATTACCATCCAAAATCGCGAACAAGTTACCGTTATGGTCGACGATGGAAATCGCCGAAATGAGGTTCGTGGTGTTGACGTGGAACGTCATTGCGCCGAAGTTGAGGGAATCGTCAACAACATCCGTGGTGAACTGTCCGATGGTTTGATTGCTCGCACCAATCGCGCTGTAGTTGGTGATCGAACTGCCCAAGACGTTGATCGTCGCCCCTTTGACCGATTTGACCGAGAGCCCGACGCTAAGAGCGCACAGGGCAATTGCCGTAATGATTTTGTTCATTTTCTAACTTTTTCCAAGTCTTCATTAGTTTTCAATGAGCAATCCCGCCAAGGAAAGCCCTTTTTAGCCTTATAAAGACGGTTTAAACTGGAAAATAACATATCATTTATAGTGGGGTATGTCAAGGAATACATTTTTCAAGACCGCCTTGCAGTAAATAGCCGATTTGATTACTTTCTTACTATTTCGTGAACTTAAAACTATTCACAACAGAATCGACGATAGGTTGATCCTTGCTCATCAATACCGCAGGGTCGTAAGCCACCCATGAAAACGCTGGTTCTATTGCGAAGCAGGTATTGTTGTGTAGTGTTCTGTAACTTGAAAACTTCGTGCGATTACTAAGTTCTGACCTTCCATAATTATATTTATTAAAAGTTACGCCATCTATCGTAACGGTTGAAGTTGAGAGAACTTCAGTGTCAGTGTCTAGACAGTGAGCTACCTCTGTAGCGTTATTACTTGCGCCAATTCTTACTTCTACTCGTAATGTAGAAGTACTATGGGGATATTCGGTTGGAATATAGGTAGCATTATCAAACACAACACTAACAATTGGCTCACCAAATAATACATATGATCCATATGTAGCATGTTCTTGATTGTAGTCAAAAAAACTGTAGTGGCTATTTTGTCGCCAATCACTCATCAAACTATACGACCCCACAAAACTCGATGTCGCATGGAGGCTGTCTGGATAGGCTATTTGAAAGCCATAATCGGAATTTGTATATGTGCTGACGCTATTTTTTGTAGTTATTTTCGGAGAATTATTAGTTGTATTATTGTAAGGAACACAGGCAATATCTGCTCCTTGAGCTACAGGAGCTGAAACTTTTGGTGCAGTATCAGTAACAGAAGTATCAGCAACTGATTTAGGTGCCTCTACTTTTTCATTTTTGTACATGAGATACCCACCACCAATCACAATTGCCGCACCAAGCGCTAGAATAATGAGTGTAATTTTCTTTTGATTATTTTTCATATTACATATGCCGTTCAATAGATTGAAGCGTTACAGTCTCTTGATGTGCTCCATTCGCGTTGATTTGGTATACAATTAAATGCGCAAATCTCAGTATCAATGCTATACAAAATTACATTACCTACAGTCAAATTGTAAAATAGATATCTTTATGTTACCATACTGGCATGTCTACTTGGATACAAAACAAACGCAAATTATCAGGCCTTTCTCAGACTCATGTCGCGGAGAGTTTGGGTATTTCTCGTCCTACATATATTAAATTAGAAGACGGTGACATGAAGCCAACCGAACAGCAAATGGCTATACTCGCGAATCTTTTTGATGTGTCACTACATACTTTTGAGAAAAATAGCGCAGACATAGTCGCTCGTGTTGAAACAATTCGTGTCAAAGAAATACCGAAAGAAAATATCGATAAATTTAGACAAGTCCTACTTTATATTGTGAGCAAGGTTGGGAATCGTCCCAATATCGGCCAGACGGCAATTTACAAACTCCTCTATTTCATTGATTTTGATTATTACGAAAAATACCAACAGTACCTTATTGGAGCTACGTATGTAAAAAATACCCACGGCCCTAGTCCAGTTTCATTTGCGAAAATCACTCGAGAATTAGAGACGCAAGGAAAACTAATTGAGGTGCATAGTAAGTTTTTCCAGTATGATCAGAAGAAATATTTAGTAACTACCGAGCCCGAAGTCTCATCTCTCAATGCTCAAGAGCTCAAGCATATTGATGATGAACTTGAACGGCTCGCTTCAAAAACCGCAAAGGCGCTTTCCGATCTATCTCACATCGACACTCCATGGCGTGTAGCAGGTAAGATGGACATTCTTAATTATCGGCATGTTTTCTATAGACCAGACGAAACCTCAGTCACTGAATAATTATGGTTACCATTTACCAACTTCCAGAATTTAAGAAGGAGCTACAAAAGCTTTCAAAAAAATATCCAACTCTGAGTGAGGATATTAACGATGTGACATCGGTTATTGTGGCTTCACCAAATGGAACTGGAATTGGTAAGAACTTTACTATTATTAATTCCACAAGTGATGTTAAAATAGTCAAAGTTCATGTTCACTGTGAATCACTACGGTCACGTTCAATACGTCTTATCTATGCATATCACAAAAACAAAATAGAGCTCGTATATATTGAGGTTTATTTTAAGGGAGACAAGGGCAACGAAGACAGAGAAAGAATTCGAGAATATTTAAATACACGTAACCTAAATAAAAGATAATCCATGAAAAAATTCCTCATCCTCATTGACGGCCCAATGGGCTCGGGCAAGACGACTACTTCCAAGCTTGTGAATGAGTGGCTACCCGACACCGCGCGAATTGCTCTGCCAGATGTGAAACGCCTCGTGCCGAACTTTCGAGAGAATGACAAAACCCTCGCTATTGTGCGAGACGTCATGTGGGTCATGATAGAGAAATACTTGGAGCATGGAATAAGCGTCATCGTCGAGCAGATCACGAGCACCGACGGAATTCTTCCTCTGATACAAGTTGCTGTTGCCCACGGCGCCGAATTCCACGCTTTCCGTCTCACTGCACAGAAAGAAGTCCGTCTACAACGCGTCTATGAAAGAACCAAAGAAATGATGAAGGTGTCGGAGCTACCAGAGGCGAAGATCGCCGAAATGAACGGCTATTTCGAACCCAACGATCAGTTCTATATCGAGAATCCAATACCGGAAGCAATTGTCATCGATTCAGAGAAATTGAGCTCTGAGGAATGTGCAGATCTGATTATCGCAAAGCTTGCTTAATGTGAGACGGCATTGTAAAAAGACCAAAAAAACGCTACAGTTATTTTATTATGAATAATTTAGATTTAGCTACCCTTCTCTTTGGTGCCGACGTTAAGCCAATTCAATTTTGGTTTGACAAATATCCTGCCCGCAACTTGCCACCTACGGCTGAAATCACACGATTATGCCCAAGCCCGACTGGTTTCTTGCATATCGGGGCACTTTATATGGGCGTTATAAACCGCCGAATCGCTAATGACTCGAAGGGCGTCTTTTACCTAAGAATTGAAGATACTGATACCGATCGCGAAGTACAGGGTGCTCGGGCTTTAATTGTGAGTGGAATGGAAGAATTCGGAATCAAATTCGACGAAGGCTTCATCGATGGCGAAAAGCAATTCGGTGCATACGCGCCATATCTGCAGACACAGCGACGTGATATTTATGCAAGCTTTGCCCGCGAGCTGGTATTACGCGGAAGAGCATATCCTTGCTTTATGACCAGAGAAGAATTGGATATTCAGCGCTCACAACAAGAAGCCGAAAAAGTTCGCCCTGGTTATTATGGCAAATACGCTACTTGGCGCGACGCCCCAATCGAAAAAATTCAGGAAAAACTAAAAAATAATACTCCATATGTATTGAGATTTAAATCAATGGGCGATCAGAATGTTAAGCGTTCATTTAAAGATGAATTTTTAGGCGACATTCAAGTGCCACAAAACGATGAAGACTTTGTCTTGCTTAAGACAAATGGAATCCCTACATATCATCTCGCGCACATTATCGATGATTATCTCATGAGAACTACATTTGTCATTAGAGGAAGAGAATGGTTGTCGTCTGTTGGCAAACATTTGGAATTATGGGAATCGTTTGATTTTCCAATTCCCAAATATGGCCATCTCTCTCCAATTAATAAAAAAGATGGCACAACCGTTAGAAAATTAAGCAAGAGAAAAGATCCCGAAGCAGATATTATGCGATACGTTGAACTCGGGTATCCAACTGATGCTCTGATCGGATACATTTATCGTCTTGCTAACCCTTCTTTTGATGTTTGGTGGCAATCGAAGCGTCAAGCATCGGTATGGGATTTTCCTTTTCAATTGGATGAATTGCAAAAGAGTGGTCCGGGTCCTGTGATTGACCTCAAGAAACTGGACGATATTAGTTCTGACATTATTGCCATGATGACTGCAGAGGAAGTGGCAGATAGGATGATTAAATGGGCAACAAGATACGATGCTCCATTCGCCAATCTGATATCAAGTGAACGACCTTATCTTGAGAAGGTTCTTGCAATTGAGCGTGATCTCGAGAATCCTCGAAAGGATATTGCCAACTGGTCTGTTGGGCGTGATAGTATCGGATATTTTTTCGACTCTTTGTTTAATCCAGATAAAGTTAAACAAGTGCTTGCTGATGAAAAGTTGCAGGCTATTTTCAACAGCATATCAAAGGATTTGGCCGATCTAATGGCTGCGGATGTACTGTATACAACTGATTCTATTGATGCTTGGCTTCCAGAGATAAAGGCGGTTGCAGATCAGCTCGGTTTTACTACCGACAAAGTTAAATTAAAAGCGAACCCAGAGGCTTTCAAAGGTGATTTCGCTAGCTTTATGAAGATTCTCAGATTGGTAATGACTGGAACGAACCGCACTCCAAATCTCTTCCACGTGTTAAAGGTTATGGGTAAAGAGCGAGTATTGCAGCGGATTAATTCTGTTGCAAATCTGGGCTGATGTCAGTGCTGTGACTTGCATTATTTAAACTAAGGTATATAATAGCATTATTAACACCATCGCCACTACTCGCAAGAGTAAGGGCGGTTTTGTTTTGTTTGACAACAAACACCACCACGATATAATTGTTGTACAACAAAATAAGTTATCACGAGCGTGGTGAGGGAACTAGCCCTATGATCCACCAGCAACTCATGCTCATTGAATCGGTGTCAGGAACATTTCTCTCTCAGCGATCACACCCAAAACTCGCTCTTGTTGGCGTCGACGTAAATGTTATTTCGTCAGCTCTCAGCATTGAGGCTCCGAGGATGCCTACATTTACTCACAGAATGGAGTTTTCTCCATCCTCGCAACGTATGGTCACAGTTCATACAATGCCATTCATTGCAGACGATCAAGGTGATGAAGCTTCGGCATGGTTTAGCGAATACCTCGGTGTCAGTTGTCGGCTCGTTGCAGTTCACGATTCGAAAATGCGACGCCGAGCACTTGATAATTTTGATGAACCAATGATCATATCCTGCCACGATTCAGCGTCGATTCACATCATTGGACAGTCATCCCTTGACTATGTAAATGAAGAGCGCGAGAGGACTGGTTCGCCGAAAGTGAGTTGCAATTGTTTCCGGCCCAACATTGTAACGTCAGATCATGCGCCGTTCGAGGAAAACAGGTGGAAAGTGCTTCGCATTGGTGATACATTGTTCGAGCGACGAAAGTTGACCGCACGTTGTTCTATTATCGATGTTGACCCAGACACCGGTGAGCGTGGTAGGGGCGTTCTTAAGACGCTTGCCAACTTCCGTAACCCAAACGGAAAAATCTACTTTGGCACGTATTTCTATCCTCGGCTCAAGAGCCTGCATCCTGTGCCAATCATTTCTGTTGGTCAGGAAATCGAGGTTGTTGAGCTGGTCAGAGAGTGATTGTTAAGCCCCGACTTGATGTTGGGGTTTTTATTTTAGATAGTCTATACTTTATGACTTAAAGATAACTACATGGTATTATGTTAGGCACAATGCTCGAAAATAAACCACCAAAAATCTATTTCGTTTCTGGAATCTCTGGTGTCGGGAAGTCATCAACTCTCGTTCACTTGAAAGAAATGTTGCCACTTCAATCATACGATGTTAGAGACCTAGATGAGCGAGGTGTTCCAGATGGAGGCGGACTAACATGGCTTAAAAGTGAGACAAGACACTGGCTCGATGTGGCCAAGGAAAACGCTCGTCAAAACAAAAGTACAGTTATTACTGGTTTCGTAAATCCGGAGCTATTTAAAGATGTCTATAAGCCCGAACACGATATACCAGCTGAGCTCATTCTTCTCCACGCTTCGCCGGAAGTTTTTGAAACACGACTGCGTCGCCGACATCCAACTCCTCAGGATATAAAGGAAATGGAAAGAATGGCCGGAATACCCTTTGAGACTTTCATCGAAAATAATAAGGCTTTTGCTGGTACGTTTCGATCAATTTTCGAGAAATGTGGCGGACATATTATTGAAACAGACAAAAAATTACCCGATGAGGTGGCTCGGGAGGTTGTTAAATTTATATTACGATAGTTTCGTCTAATATCATATGAAAAAAGCAGTATTTTTTATAGGTGGAATTAATGGTAGTGGAAAAACCACATTAATTGAAAAATTAGTGGGCCATAGTGATTTTATCATTGGTAAGCAAAAGCGTGCGCTTATTGAAGTCGGTACTCGAAATGGCTTATCATATGAAGAAATCCCGAAGAATTACGATTCACTGATTGAGCAAGCAGCTGACTATCTTAGTGAAGAATTGGCGACAAGTACCACACAAGCAATGTTTATTGATTGCCACTATGCTTTTAAATTACAAGCAGCGCTTGCAATAAATATTAAAAAGCAAATTACTGAAGATGATGAACCGTATATTCAGGCAATTGATGATAGACTAATTGCATACCTCGCTTCGAAACATCAGCTCTTTTTTGTTTTTGTTAGTGTAGATACAGCTGTTGCAAATAAACGTGTAAATATGCGGATCAAAAATATTGGTGATATTCATTCAACAGTAGGCAGTTTAAAAATATACCAAGAAGCCGAGCAGGACTTCTTTCATAAGCTGGTTGATCGATTCTCTATACCGTCGGAGCATGTTCTAGAGATCGATAATAGTGGGAAACTTGATGTGGCAGTGAATAAATTGGGCGGTTTCGTGAGATCTGTTTTAGTAGATTAACTAATCTCGTTCAATTTAGAGAAATAAAAAATCCCGACTTTACATCGGGATAATGGATTTGGTCGCGAACCAATTACTCGAGGAAACCTCCGCAAGCCTTTTCGAGCAAAGCCATTCTGATGAACATGCCATTGCTGATCTGGCGAAAGTAGGCTGCGCGAGGGTCTTCATCAACCACCGTTTTAATTTCACTCACTCTCGGCAGAGGGTGAAGTATTCGTGCATTGGGTTTGATGAGCCTCAACTCAGGCTCTCCAATAGTCAGATCAAGTGTGGCATTGGTGCTTCCACGTTCAGTCTGAATGCGCGTCCAGTATATGAGGTCTGCTTGGCGCAAAGCCCATTCTTTGTCTTGGGTCTCGGTGAATTTGATTCCGTGCTCCTGAAGGTGATCGAGAATGCCTTTGCTCATGGTAAGCTTGGGCGGAGAGAGAAAAATGAAGTTGATGTCGTCGAACTTCGACAAAAGGTATACAAGCGAATGCACCGTCCGACCATTTGCCAAATCACCTCCGACGACAACCGTCATATTGTCCAGACGGCCCAGTTCACGTTTCACCGTGTACAGGTCGAGAAGAGCTTGAGTGGGGTGTTGACCTGTGCCGTCACCCGCATTAATGATTGCGGTATTGTAGCCGAACTTCCTGACGATAGCGGCCGCTTGTTCGGCTGCACCTACATCAGGGTGACGAAGCACGATGACGTCTCCTCCCAATTCGCCGAGTGCACGAATAGTGTCTGCGAGTGTTTCGCCTTTAACTGCAGAGGAAAACTCGCCTGCATTCTCGGTCCAAATCGCTGTCATCCCAAGATTGGCAGCGGCTATGCAGAATGAGAAGCGGGTACGTGTTGACGGTTCATAAAAAACCGCAAACATGCTTTTGCCTTCGAGCCTTGTCCTGAGGTCTTTTTTGCCGAGCGAGTTCTCGTAAAGCCTTCTTATTTCATCGGTGTCCCAGAATAGTCTTTCGAGATCCTCCCGACTATACTGCTGTGATCTGAGTATGTGGTATATCATATGTGGTTGTAAGGTTTGAATCTATGGTCAGAATACAGTATTGTGGAGTGGTGTCAAATTGGTGTGAATACTCGCTAAATAATTTTTAAATATTTAATTCGGAATTACAGACAAAAATCTACGAAAGTATTTTATTGATGTTGTTGGGGATAGGAATTATACCTAAATAAAAACCCGCAATTTCTTGCGGGCGGGGTGCACATAGCATTGCGATGCTTAAGCTTTCACGACTTTTCGCCTTCTGCGTATCTGCTTGAACGCCTGAATGTGTATGAACTCACCCTGTTCTTTTGTCGGCCAATCCTTCACGTGGATTCTGCTATACAACCTCTTGGGGAAGCCTGCAGTTCTCAGAAGCCTATTCATCCGTCTCCTTTCGAGACTCCGGTTGTAGTATTTTTCGTAACCGTTTTTAGGATTTTCGACGAATGACAATATTCCGTTCGGCTTCAGTATCCTTCGAAACTCCGAAGCGATAGCGCGAAGATATTTGGGATATTTGTAGCCGAAGCAGATTGAAATTACGTCGAACTCTTCATCGTGAAACGCACTCAATGGATACACGTCAAGGTCGCAGAGTATTCGCCGACGCTCGGGGAAAGGATAGCGTTCAAGTGATGCTTCGCAACCGTCAGTCGCCACAACAGTTCGTCCTTCTAATTCGTCGAAATAACTGGTGTGTCCGCACATCGCTTCAAGCACATTGCCTTTATAGCGATCGAGCCTTTCCATGATAGCGTCGTGAACAACAGATCCGCCACCATATTCAGTGAGTAGGTAAGCGTGTCGAGTCCAACACTCAGAGGCCGTGCGCTCATTTGCTGGTTTCGCTTGAATAGCTTTCAACTCCTCGAGGATCGCAGGGATCTCGGGATCGTCAGAGCTACGTGCAAATGCTTCACTAAGTCGTGCGGCAAGCTTTGTCGCTTTTGCTCGGTCATTTATAGATACCGTATAATTTACCAGATGCCAGTTATCCTTAATCCACTGTTCACATATTTCTCGACCACCTTTGCTTAAGGGGTCAGGTAAATGAGCGGGAATTGGGAGGGTGACTTGGACATCGGGAACTATTTCTTCTCGCTGACGTGTATTAGTAATTACTTTAAACTGAGACATATACCTCCTTTAAAAGATCGTTTATTTGCTGGAGTTAGAGTACGGTACTTCCGACCGCATGTCAACGTCTCGCGCATTGCATTTAAAAATGAGCTCGTGTAACCTATGGTTAGAATTATGTATAAACGTAAAACCTAACAATTCATTGAACCTCACCATCACGTATGTATAGAGATGAAGCAGATTGGGTTACAGAGTTCCAAACGCGTAAAGCTTTCTGGACTCACGATGGGGATCCGAAGCGACCTCATATTCTTTTGAATCCAGACTATCATGCCGATGGCTTCTTCGATGCAAAGCTGATAGCCGAAGATCCGGGCTTGCTCAACGAAGCGGCGAGCGATTTGGTAGAGCTTGTGCAAATTGAATCGTCCAACCTTATCAATGTAGTAGACCGAGTAGTTGGTCCTGCGTTACGGGCAGGTGCCCTTGCGCACGCAATTGCACTACATATTAGCCAAGCACGGCAGCATAATAAAAGTGCAACAGCAAAGCGTTGTCTGGTCTCGTGTACCGAAAGAAAAAACAGGAACGATACATCTGAGAGCGGTTTCACTGTTTTTAAGGGTGTGGGTGTGCGACCAAATGAACTTGTGCTTGTTACGGATGATGTAATTGTTGATGAGCGGAAAATCGGATTGATTACATCGGCTGTTACGACGGAGTATGGACACGTTGCTGAGTTTATGACCACTCTTGTGAATCGCTCGGGATGTACGGTTATTAATTCAAGTAGGATTGTTGCTCTCGTAAATCGTCCTATTCCCGTTTGGAAAGCGAGTGAGTGCCCGCTTTGCAGACAGGGCTCATGGACTCTCGAAATGGGAGGTAAGACTAGTTGGGATCTACTTAATTCGAAGTGTTGATGTTTGTGAATGCATCACTACGGTATTACCACACTTTATTTGGTGTGGTTTTTTATTGACGAGGATTATAATGTAATAATTCTGAATACCTACATACTATCAGTTTTTAGCCTAAAGCCTCATTGTGTTGCATTAAATGGTTTGTTTAGATACTCTATATCTAGAGTTGTGTATAAATGTCAAAAACCTCAACAATTGCAACAAAAATTGCAGCGAACCTTACAATAACTATGTACAGAAACCAATCATGGTGGATTGATTTGCTTCGATCCCGCCGAGCATTTTGGCAGCACGATGGGGACCCGAATCGGCCTCATATTCGTTTGGATTCGGCTTATCATACAAATGGCTTCATTGATACAGGTTGTATCGTGGAAGATCCATCTCTTCTTGATCAGGCAGCAGGTGATTTGGTCGACTTGGTAAAAACTAAAACTCCACACCTCGTTAATTCGATTAACCGTGTGGTCAGTTCTTTCGGAGGGTCAATCACCCTTGCACATGACATCGCACGTAACATTAGCCAAGCACGGAGTCGCACCAAGAATGCGCGAAATAATCCATGCTTCACTTCCCATATCGAAAGACGAAGCGGGCCCGGTGTGTTGGCCTCGGCAAGTGTGGATTTCAATGGACAGGGAGTGCGAATCAGTGAACTTGTGCTGATCGCTGAGAATGTTATTTTCAACGGCAACAATGTCGGATTAGTGCTAGATCTAATTGCCGCAAACGGCGGGTACGTCGCCGAGGTGATAACAGCTCTTGTGAACCGTTCTGAATTAAGTAGTAAGGCTGATCGAAAAATCATTGCGCTCATCAATAAACCCATACCGATCTGGGAGGCGAATCTTTGCCCACTCTGTAAACTCGGTTCAGCCGCCCTTTATATGAAGCAGTCGGACACTTGGGACAGGCTTAATGCGAAATATTGATACGCAGGACGTCATATCACACTACCACACGCATGTGTGGTTTTTTTTATGCGCTATATTATTTTTTACAAAATTTGGTAAACTATATTTACATATGGCAACCATCGACGATTTCCAAAAAACTAGATATTAGAGTAGGGAAGATCATTGAAGTAAATGATTTTCCTGAAGCTAAAAAACTGGCGTATAAGCTCCGGATTGATTTCGGCCCTGAAGTCGGTGTGAAGAATTCTTCGGTTCAAATCGTGGCTCTCTATTCAAAAGAAGAATTACTCGGCATGCTTGTCCTTGGCGTCGTTAATTTTCCTCCGCGAAAAATCGGTCCTTTTGAATCCGAAGTATTGACGCTTGGAGTTCCTGACAAAGATGGAAAAGTTATTCTTGTCGCACCGCAACGAGCGGGCGCTGTACTTGGTGGTAAATTATTTTAAATATATACTGCAAACATACTTCAATAGTGCTATAGTGTAATTACAAACGGCTTCGGCCCTCCCCACAAGGGGTAAAAAGATCGCTCAGACGAGTAATTGTTTGAGCTTATTTTTTTTATCATTGACTTAATCCTGATTGTATTATACTCTAATTTGTAGATCTAATTCCTTGATTTCAAGACAAAGCCACAGCCAAAAGAGCCTGCAATATCAGACTTTTTTGGCTGTGACTACCTCGGGGTACGTCAAAGCTAACGTTGGTCAATCGTGAATAACAAGACCCGTATGGCGATAACGTTACCGTCTTCAAATATGAGCGAAAAAAAGCACAAGAAAAAGGATCGGTACAAGGAAGTACTGGAGTTCTATCAAAGCATCAACCGACTTCTGATGGGACGTGAATTCGAACAACAAGCTGCTGAATCCATTGCTGCAGAATATTGGATGATCTTGCGTAAACTTTCCCTAAAAAAATGTACGGTGGAAACCCTTCGAAAATGTCATCAGGAGTTCAAGTACAATGGGCCAGATTTCTCCGGTCTCGAGGATCTTGCCAAATCTGTATTCACGGATCTAGCGGGACAAATGCGTAACCCATCTGTCAGGGCAGTCTGCCTGCAATTCGCTTCAATGTCTCAGACAGAGGATCGTGGAGATCTGTTTGTTCACATTTGTAACGTTCGCCGGTTTGATAAATTTCATTCTCACCAACCGGTAATGATTACTCTCGTCGCAAATTCAGAGGAAGTCCTCTTTGATCTCCTTCAGCGTAAAGCCCAATACAGAGCAGCACAGACACATTTCTCTAAAGTCAATCCTGAGAGAATGTTGGAATAGCTTAATTCACATACCAGCGAATCTCAACTGTCGCTGGTTTTTCTTTTCCACATATTTTTTCGTGGCAAAAAACTTTCATGCTATAATCTCACATATGTTCAACTGGCTTCGTTCATTTCATTTCGCACTTAAAGACCGAAATCTCCATTTTTTCTTATACGGTTCTATCCTCGTCCTCGGTGGGCTATTGATACGCCAGATCTATTTCGTCAAACCTGTCGACTTGTATCAAGAGGCTTTGCTTTCAAAAATTAGTCAATTTGATCTTGAACAATCCCTCCAGCAAGTGCCGGAGACGATTAAGCCTGATTCCATAAAAGTACCGATTCTCATTTACCATAGTGTCAGACCGCATTCTTCAGGCGAGACTGCAATGCAACTTCATTATGAAGTGGCGCCAGATGCTTTCGAGAGTCAACTTAAATACTTGCGTGACAATGGCTACACCGTTATTAGTCTCGAATATTTAGTGGAGTCTCTTTCTGATAATATTACACTTCCGCCGAAGTCAATTGTTATCACATTCGATGATGGTTGGAAAAATCAATACGGATATGCTTTTCCTTTACTTAAAAAATACGCCGATACTGCAACCTTTTTTATCACTAGCGACTATGTCGGTGGAGGATATTTCCTGACATGGGATCAGATTCGTGTGATGGATAATTCCGGCATGACCATAGGTGGACATACGCGCACGCATCCATACCTCGTGAGTGTTAAAGATCCAGCCGTTCTAAAGAATGAAATCACGGGTAGCAAGCTCTTGATCGAGAAGCAGATTGGACACTCCATCGACCTCTTTGCGTATCCGTATGGACACTATAATGATACTGTCATTCAAGCTGTTAAAGATGCCGGTTTTCGTTCAGCACGCAGCACGTACAAAGGCGTATTTCATACGAGCGCCGATCTTTATACGCTCAAGGGTCTTGAGGTGACAGATGATATGAAAGCGTTTGCGAGCTCGATTCAGTAAATTGTTTTGTGGTGTTTTTAAATACATATGAAAAAAAGTTTGAAAATTATTTTGTATATCGCTTTGGTTTTTTTCCTGCTTGTCGCTGCGTTCTTTGTTTGGCAATTCACCAAACAAGTGCCAACTGAAGGGAATTGGAAAGATACGCTCAATGTATTGGGTTCTGCAGAATTTAACGGCCATTATGTCACGGTGAAAAATGTTCGGAACTTCCAATATGATGCTAGCGGTACGCCAACTGTCGAGGATCGTTATGATCGCACCTATGATCTCGCCAAGCTCACGAAAGCTTGGTATATAACGGTGCCATTTGATGCGGGTAGTCCTTTCGCACATACGTTTATGTCATTTGAATTCTCTGATGGTAATTTCCTATCTATTACCATTGAGGCTCGGCTTACAAAAAGCGAACAGTATACGATGTTTAATGGGCTCATCAATAATTTCCCAATTATGTATATTCCAGTTGATGAAAGGGATTCGGTGTATGTTCGCACGAATATTTATAACGATGAAGTATATGTCTATCCATTGAAAGCCACTCCGTATCAAGCACGTCTGTTGCTGACGGATATGCTCGTACGAATGAATGATCTCGTCACGCATCCACGCTGGTACAATGGTTTTTATGCCAACTGTACTTCAAGTATTGCAGATTCAGTTAATAAAATCTGGCCAGACCTTCTGCCAGTATTTGATTGGCAAGTGCTTCTGACTAACTATGCAGACCAGCTCGCTCTCGATAAAGGACTTATCGACACCACACTTCCGCTCGATCAGGCTCGCAAGAGATTCGACGCAACAGCCACAGCGCAAAGGGTAGGGTATGTGGCAGATTTTTCTAAATTGATTCGTTTGCAGGGGGAGGCAAGTTCGTCAAATAGATAATAAATAAAAAGTCCGACTTTTGTCGGACGTATGTCAATGCTAGTTCATGCGGCTCGACATTTCCTTTACTCTCTCGAGGTTAACTTCTCCATCAAGAAAACATGCGCCATTTCCTTCGATGAGGTTACCAATATGCAGGTCTGGGCAAAACCAGATTCTGACATGGCGCTCGAGAAGCCTTGGTTCATGAGTGAAGCTCGTAAGGTTGTTCCAACCCTTGGGAACAGCAGACGGACCGGGGATATTATCCGCAAGTCTCACGAGCGTGGAATGAGTGACCGTACCTAAGGTTTCCTTAAATATGATCTGACCAAAATGGAAGTATACTATGTCCCTTCCAGTTGGTTGTGCTTGAGGATTCAGACTGAAGGGTATTATGGTACATCCTTGCAACTGACCAGCAATTTCATAGAGTATTTGGTTGGCATGCTCAATCCAAACATTGATTTCGCTTGAAATCGGCAGGTCACGCAGAACAAATGCTGTGACAATGTTTTGAATAATTGGCCCAAACTGGTTCTTCTCGAGATGGTCGATAACAACTTCGGCCTCGGGAATGATTGAGCTATGACTTCGGAGCTTAAGATAGGTTTCGTATAGCATATATATTATTGTTGAGGCGCTTTATGCGCGGAAAAACTATTGCTATGCATAGTATATACACGTTTTGAGTGTGTTGCAAGAAGGGTAACCTTGCCATATACTTGATGTAATTTTATGACTATTATAGAGAAAGTCCGAGCACTTAATTTACCTGATAAGCAGTTCGTAGTTATGGGCGGAGCTGTACTTGAACTAAAAGGTATTAGACCTTCTGATGATATTGATATTATCGTAACAGAAGAACTTTTCGAACATTTGAAATCTGATCCAGAGTGGGAATATAGACGTGAGCATGGAAGTCTCGGCGACATGATGGTTGAATCCCTCGAAAATCACAAAGGCGTTTCTCTTTACGCACATATTTATGGTGGAGGTAATATTGATTATTTTAGAAATTCTCCCGATCGGATGGAGGAAATCGATGGCATTTACTTTGTGAGTCTGTCAAATTTGCTCGAAGTAAAATCAACGACATGGAATCGTGAGAAAGACAGAAAGGATGTCGAGCTTATTAAAGATTATTTGTCAAAAGTTCAGAATGAAAAAAATCACCTTTAATCACGTCCCCGCCGGCATATATACCAAAGCCCTCCTTCAACAGGATTGGGGAAATATTAGTGGAATAAAGGGGATTGATGAGGGAAGATGTTCAATCATCGCTGTTGATGGGGAGAACG
>CAITNV010000029.1 GCA_903893855.1 Candidatus Tayloriibacteriota bacterium | reverse complement strand
CGCCCAAAAGAAGGTGTCGAGGTTTATATCTTTAGCGGAGTTAGCGTCGCTATTGATACTACGGGTAGAAATTATAAAGATTTACCTGAAATTCACTTCGGCGAGTATAATGCCGAGACACACGAAGGGAAACATGATCAGCCGCTGAATCCTAAAGCGGGTACGAATATGGCTTATGTTGCTGAGTGTATTCGACACGTTGTCGAAGCTACGGGTTTGCACCAGTTTTGGTTTGATCCGTATGGCGGAGATGTGTCAGAAGAAAACAAAGATCGTCGCGAGAATGCTCGGTTGAGACTTTTTAAACGCATATTGCCAAGTATTACACCTGCTCCAAGTGGACATGGTTATATTTTGACCGTGTAAAGGGGGTTTGGTATGTGGTAGTATATTGATACACATTCATTTTTTATGTATACAAGAATCAGTCTATTTGTCTTTGCTGGTATCACTGCAATTGTAACGGAATCATATTCGCTTGCAGTGATGCAATCGTCGAGTTTTTTCTATGACACACGTGCATATCAATGGGCGCCTTTTTTTGTGGTCCTTGTGCTCGCATTTGTAGCGTACATTGTTACCTCGCATTATAAAGCGAACATTGTTTTTGGTTGGAAGGATTTTATGTATTACTATTTTGTCCCGTACGTCCTTATCACGGTTATTGTTGCAAAATATACGCTTGGTTGGTATGTGAGATAGTTGTAGGAAGTGTTGGAGGCTGTTAAGAAAAGTGAGAATAAATAGAAAATCCTCAAATATAAAATAAAAGGCCAGACAGAGTCTGGCTTGTTTGTTTTCGTGGGCACACACTTCGCAGCACTATTGGCGCTGGAGGTTAACTGTCCACTCCTGCATTGCTGTGCCACCGGCACAATCATGCACGGCAACTTTGTAGTCACCTCGATCGGTCGAACGGTGGGGTACCGCTCTGACAACCGTGTCACGGATCGTGGCCGTGTTAGTGTCACCCGGAGCAAGGTACTCCAAGAGCACATCGCCGTTCCGGCTGACGATGTCAACGGGGATTGTTCCACCATTGGTGACGGCGACTTCGTAATGACCGAAGGCCGCTGGGTCCGTGTTCGCACTACGGTCTCCGAAGAACGACGGAGTTCCGTACCGGCGCGTGGTCGTGTGACCATTGAATGTTTCCGACTCCGTATAGGAGACACATCCAGTGGCGCTGAGGGCGAGGACAAGGGCGAGCATGAGAGCAGCCCAGTTGAATTTGGTTTTCATATTTTTTAAGGGACTGATATATTTATAGCATATTTTAAAGATTTGTCAATTATTTTTAGATTATTATCAAAAAAAAGTATATTTTAAGCCAAATTACTCTATGTAGTAGTGAAATAGTTTGATTTTGCTAGGCGCTTTGATTGCAATTAATATGATAAAATTATTGCATGAAAAAAAAGATTAGTTCTCTTGTAATCGCATTTGTGATTATTGCTGGATTTGGTTTATTGCTTGCACCACATGTTACATTCGCGCAGACTGGTGAAACTATCAACGATTATAACGTCGCTCTAACAGTTAATCATGACGGCACCGTGCACGTGACCGAAACGATTCTATATAACCCAGCCGGTGAGGCACATCATGGAATTTATCGTGATATACGCCTACTTTCTGCATATGGCTATGCGATCGATTTGCATAATGTGATGGCGCACAATGAAAAGGGTATACCGTATCCATTTACCATAACCAGTTATGGTCAAAGTGAGCGCATTAAAATCGGAGATCCTGATGTTACTTTCATTACCCCTCACATTTATGTGATCGATTATTATGTTGTTG
Organism: Candidatus Tayloriibacteriota bacterium; assembly: GCA_903893855.1. Taxonomy (GTDB): domain Bacteria; phylum Patescibacteriota; class Minisyncoccia; order Phycocordibacterales; family PALSA-1337; genus PALSA-1337. The sequence continues at coordinate 6,929 of CAITNV010000029.1, read as the reverse complement.
GAGCTTTAGGTTCATTAAAAAGCGTTGACGAATTATACTGGAATGTTACAGGTAATGGTTGGGGATTTCCGATACTTCACGCGAGTGCTTCTGTAACAATGCCTAATGGGGCGAATATTACGAGTTCGTCTTGTTACGAGGGGTATTCAGGAAGCAATGAAGCATGTGGTGGATCAAGTGCTACGTCAAAATATCCAAGTTCTGCTTCATATGAAACTGCTCGCGGACTTAATGCTGGTGAAGGAATGACCATTGCGGTTGATTTTCCAAAAGGTTCAATTACGATACCTCCTCCTGTTACATCGCCATATGGAACACTCGGAGTAACTTTAGCTGGTATAGCACTCGTTTTACCCTCGATACTGGCAATGTTGTGGGTTCATCGAATAAAAAAATCAACTCCCGGTTGTTATAAAAAATCGATCGTCGCTCAATATGATCCTCCGCAAGATTTGACTCCACTCGAGATGAAGACGCTTATAGAACCATATACGGCGAGTTCTGCTATTGCTGCAGAAATAATTTACCTTGCAAGTAAAGGATACTTTAGTATCACTCGTGTGCTGAAAAAGAATTTGGTCTTTTCTTCGGTTGATTATGAGTTCCGTCAGCTTAAAGCGGTTGGAGATAAAGGTGCTCCAGATATTAGCGATGCAGATCAATTACTCGTCGGTGGAATTTTTTCTGCTGATGGTGGTACGCTTGTCAACCTATCAAGTCTTAAAGGAAAATTTTATTCTACAGTTTATGAATCGGGGAAGTCGGTTGAAACGATACTGGTAGATAAGGGTTATCTTACCAAGAATAGTCCTATGGTTTCCATATACAATGTTTTCTTTGCAATAGTGGTATTCATAATAGCTTTTTATGTTGCAGGTGTGGCTACGGTGGCTAGTGTTTCCTTTGGAGTTTATGGCATCGTTGCAGCAGCTTTTTTGTGGGGACTTTTACCGGCGTGTTTGTTGTTTGGAATTGGTAGTGCGAGAATCATTCCTTTTACCGAGAAAGGTGCAGCGTGTCGCGACTTGATACTTGGTTTCAAAGAATATTTGCAAATTGCAGAAAAGGACAGGATTAATTTCGCCAATGCACCTGAGAAGAATCCGACAACATTCACGGCATTTTTACCATATGCAATGGCGCTCGGTGTTGAGAAGGCATGGAGTAAAGAGTTCGCTGATATCACACTCACTTCGCCTGATTGGTATCATGATACGACAAATACATCATCGATGTTTAATTCGATGAGCTTTATTAATTCTATGTCGAGCTTCAGATCCGCAATGCAAACATCAAGTTCGGCATCAGGTGGCGGAGGCGGAGGTTTCTCTGGAGGCGGGGGCGGTGGAGGGGGAGGAGGAAGTTGGTAGGGTCTGAACATATGCCGCAAGGCAAGAAAAAAAGGCCGATTATCCGGCCTTGTGGGTTTGTGTAACACGTGAATAAATGTTGATTTCAGGCAGCTACGGCCACTGGAACAGCTTCAGAAGCGGGTTTGGGGCGATTCTGGCGCTTGGTCGGTGCTTTTGCCGCCACAGGAGCTGGTGCCTCAGGCTTTTCAGGTTGGTCGACAGCCCTCTGTCGATTGATATCATAAATGACACTGATGCAAGCCAACAATTCATGATAGTGATCCGTAATCTCGTTATCCGTCAGGCTGTATTCGGGTGAGATGAGACTTACGACACCAGCAATCTGGACTTCGAAGCGAACATTGCGATTCAGCAAAACATGTTCAGTGATGACAGAGACGGTACCGCCGTCCGCGATCAATACGGCCAGTCTCCGCATGAATATGTCGTCCTGACTTTCGTTACCGGTTACAGGCTTTAATGCCTGCCGAAGGAGGAATCCAAGACCACAAATTGGGTCGTGCATTAAATATTTTGTTTCCATAGTTTGAAAGTTCGAGTTCAGACCCCTTTATACTCCTATTTGGGGAACAAGTCAAATCGATTTTTCAACAGAAATAATCTTCGACGGACTATGGTGACCGCTTATAATTCTTATATTTCCATGCTCTAGAGCGAGGTGTTGCCTAACAAGCTCTAAAACCCGCTTATTCGCGAGGTTACGCTCAGGCTTCTCTTTAACTGATATCTTGTAGTGGTCGGACGATTCGACCATGAGTGACTCCTTTTTTGCTCCGGTAATCACTCGGACTTTAATATACATAATTGATATGAATTATTATATAAAAAGTAATCAAATTTTAATCAAAAATATGTACAAGATAACTATCGATAGTTCGCTGATCGAGATCGTAGAAGTTTTTGCCCTGATTATGTAGATCGGTCGCGAGCTGTACGCCGACGTAACGCCAGTGCCATGGCTCGAAAACATAGTAAGAATTATTTTGTGGATACGAGAGGGTGAAGCCGTATTTATACGCATTAGCAAGCATCCATTGATAGGCCGGAGTCTTATCGAAGCCGTCGATAACGCCACCTTGTCCTTTGGTTATCATGTCGACCGCAGTGCCGAGCTGGTGCTCTGAATATCCTTGATCCGCCGAGAAAGAATTGGCCGTTCCTGCACCGAATGTTACGCGATAATTGTCTTTAAGTGCTCGTTGATCTGCGAACGATCGATATGCTGAAAATGCATAGAGTGGAATACCCGCAGAAGTGGCATCCTGTATCATTCCTTTGAGATGAGGAAGCACATCTGTTTCAATGAGAAGCTGGGGATTGGTGCTGTATTCGTAATCTGCGGGGATTTCCGCAAGCTTTGTCGGCACGTAGTTTTCATTTAAGAAAAAGACTTTCGAATATTTTTTGAGGAGTTCGGGGTCAGTCTGGGATAGTTTTTGAAGTGTTGTAAGTGTACCGGTGAGGCTACCAACCTGATTCTGGAAACCGCCAAGCTGTTGTTGGATAGTTCCAACGCTCTGCTGTTCAGTTGAGAGTACGGTGGCGAGGGTGGCACGAGTAGTCGCATCTGATTTGTCGAATTTCGCCGCTGTGGCCGTAAGCGCAGTCTCAACCGATGTAATTTTCGTAGAGAGAAGGGTAATTCTATCAGAAAGAGAATTGAGAGTACTGATAAAATAAAAAGCGAGGATTACAACAATTATGGCAGTAGTCGTAAAACCGATAATTAGTGGCGCTTGTTTGTGTTTGAGTATTTCCATAACAGTAGTATAGCATTTATTGCAAATGCATTGTGCATAAGCGGTTTGCTTTCATGTGGAAATTCAACTACAATTAGACTAATGAACCGTACTAAAAAATTCTTTTCAAGAGGTTTTACTTTAATTGAATTGCTTGTGGTGATATCGATCATCGGTCTGCTATCATCTATTGTTATTGCAGCGTTAAATAATGCTCGTAATCAAGGTTCACAAGCTGCTGGGCTTACCTTCGCTACACATACGTATCAGGCTTTTGGAGCCGATGCATTGTTTTTATATAATTTTGATTCTCTTTCTGGTTCGAACATACTTGATATGTCGGGTAATAATAGGACATTAAGTGGATCTTCTCTGTTTGTACTTTCAAATAAAACCCCTAACCTTCGAGGGAATTCGCTTAGCTCGGGTCAGATTTCTCCTGGTGTGTATTATCCGACAGCATCAAGCTCACTAAGCATTCCTGCATCGTCAAATAATTACACACTTACTGCTTGGATATATTTCAATAATTTAAGTTGTGCCACCTCAAATTGTATGATTGTTGAAACGATATCGTCTGTTTCTGGCGCGTTTCCAATTATGCTGTATTACGATGGTACTAGCTTAATTTGTCAATCTGATATTACTGGTACGGGCGCGCTCGCATTGCCAGTAAGCCTGCAGACAGGTAAGTGGTATAATGTCTCGTGTTCTTCTGTGAATGCGACTGGAGCCGTAAATAGTCCAGTGTATCTTAACGGTTATATAAACGGAAAAGTCGTTGCAAGCACAACAGGAACCTATCAAAGTTCAGGTGCAAGTTTTACAAATATATACATTGCAGGTTCAGATCCATCAAATGGTTTTACTGGTATCAACGGTTACGTAGACGATGTTGCTGTTTACGCCCGAGGTATTTAGTCACAGGTAGCTATTTACAAATTTTGTAGTTTTGTTAGTCTTGTATAAACAGTTCCTAACGCCCAAATACCGCAAAACAGTTATGAAAAAAATGCTGTTGGTTATTCGGAAGTTCGCGAGCTATGTGCTCGATAAAATAGCCCCCGTGGGCTATGAGGATGAATGCGAGTTTCACTATGGGAAGGAGGTGCATGTCAGCTAATCTTTTGAAGCCATTTGGCGAGCTAGGTTCCGGACCTAGCTTTTTTGTTGGCTAATAAATAATTTATCATTTCTTTACGATAATTTGATTTGGTGTGTGTATGCTTGTGGTATGGATAATAAAACAAGCAAACAAAGAAATAAAGTGGCTTTGGTCGGAGTTGCCGTCGTGATTGTTTTGTGCTGTGGCGTATTGTACATATCGTCTGGCGATCGCATAGCCACGCTTTTACACGGCACGAACACGACACATGGAGATTCATTTCATCCTAATGCTTGGAAATATGCTGACCTTATTTATCCCAATACTCCGTATCCAGTTGATCATGTCGTGGATGGTGACACGCTCGTTGTAAATGTTGCGGGGAATCCTGTTACGGTACGGCTTATTGGTATGGATACTCCAGAGACGGTGGATCCACGTAAGCCAGTCGGTTGCTATGGGCCAGAAGCCAGTGCTGAAGCGAAGAGGATTTTCGGGTCTCATTCAGATGACGGAAGCAGCACTGTATACCTCGAGCGCGACCGTAGTGTTGGTGATTATGATAAATATGGCAGAGTACTTGCGTATGTAGTGTTACCTCTGGATATCGCGAGCGGCACACCCACGACCTACAATGAGTATATGATCCGCAATGGATACGCTAGGGAATACACCTATTTGAATCAGAGCTATGCCAATCAACAAGTCTTTAAGCTTGCTGAGAGACAAGCTAAGAAGCAACATTTAGGCCTTTGGGATCTGAAGACGTGCCCTAACCTCGCTGTTTAGAAATATAGATATAAATGTCCTCAAGCGCTTTAACTGCATCTCCAGCAGCGATATTGTTCTGATGATATGTACCGTCAGTTCCGTCGCCAGCTGCCCAAACTCCTTCAACTGATGTCCGCTGTGTACGTGGGTCGGTAACAACTCTGCTTAATGAATCGAGAGTAACAAGGTTCTTCGCAAAATATGTAGTAGGTGTAGAACCAATCTCAACAAAAATTCCAGTTGTAGCAAGCGTCACGTCTTTGGGAGCAGAAGCATTGGTGGTGTCGGTATAAGTAAATCCAGTTACGAAGGTAGAGCCGGTGACTTCTTTAGGTACAGCATTCATCACAAGGTGCATATTAGGGTGCGCAGTCACTGCAGCGACAGTTGAAGGGTCAGCACGGAGGGTATTGCTTCGATTGAGGAGTGTAACACTCTTACAATATGCAAGAAGTTGTGCGGCGCTTTCAAAACCGGCATTTCCTCCTCCAATAACGACTACGTCCTGTCCTGCGAAAAGTGGTCCATCGCACGAAGCACAGTAGGTAAGCCCTTTATGCTCGTATGTGTCTGCTCCTGTAACCTCTAGTTTCCTCCGATTGCTGCCAGTAGCAATAAGCACTGATTTTGCTTCGTATTTCTCTTTGTCAGTTGTTATAAAAAAAGTGGGCACTTTTGACGCGCTCGTTGCAGCATTTTTTGAAATATCATTACAGAGTTCTCCGGTCTTAATGTCCACCACATCGCCCGCATAAGCTCGTAAATGGTTCTCTAGACTCTTTGCAAGATCGATACCGGAAATCTTCACCGTACCAATCCAGTTCTCAATACCTTCAGAGACAATGCTCTGTCCACCAAAATCTTTGGTGATAAAAACAGTGCGAAGCTGCTTACGTGAAGCATATACGCCCGCTGCGATACCTGCAGGTCCGCCACCAATTATTGCAAGGTCATAAACCATTATGTGTAATGTTAAAGTTACTAAATTACTTAATTTTTGATCGGCGAAGGAACGCTGGAACAGCACCCCAATCATCGTCATCATCAGCTACAGTAGCCTTCTTGTCTTCCTTGGTCTCTTTAGCCTCCTTTATTGCTGTTGCAGCAGGGGAATTCGTAGCTGGGCGTTCAGTAGCTGCTGGTGTCGTTGCAGGAGTATTGGTGCCAAAAGTTGTACTTAGAGAATTAAAAATTCGATTGCGGCGTTCTTCGCGAGGTTCTTTATCTTCTCGAGGGTTTCGTTCCTCACGAGTGATGGCGTTAACGGCTGATTCATTGCCAGCTCCGAAGTTCGCAGTACGATTGAGACCTACACCACTACCCATTCCTACAGAACCAAGATCAGGAGCCACTTTATTTGAATCAGGGAAACCAGCGGCAATAACCGTGACTTTAACTTCATTCTTCTTAAGCTTATCGTCACGAACGGTACCGAATATAACCTTAGCTTGTGGATCGATTGATTCTGTAATGACCTTCGCTGCATCTTGGATTTCAAACATTGTAAGGTCTTCACCTCCAGCGATAGAGAAGAGCACACCCTTAGCTCCCGTGATAGAAATATCAAGAAGTGGAGAATTGATAGCCAAACGAGCAGCTTCTGTTGCGCGATTCTCTCCACTCGCGAGACCAATACCCATAAGTGCTGAACCAGAATTCTCCATAACTGCACGAATGTCGGCGAAGTCGATATTGATAAGTCCCGGTGTTGTGATGAGATCTGAAATACCCTCAACTGCTTGGCGAAGTATCTCGTCACATGTAGCAAAAGCGTTCTTGACCGTAGTGTTCTTCTCGATAGTTGAGAGAAGACGATCGTTCGGAATAACAATAATAGCATCTACTTCTTTGCGGAGTTCATCGAGAGCGCTCTCGGCAATCTTCGATCGCTGCTGTCCTTCAAAAAAGAAAGGCTTAGTAACAACAGCTACAGTAAGTGCG
>CAITNV010000028.1 GCA_903893855.1 Candidatus Tayloriibacteriota bacterium | reverse complement strand
CGTATTCTTGCTTGAAATATTCGGCGCAACACGCGAAGCACAGAATGGCCTTTTGAAAATCCTCGAAGAACCAAAAGAAGGGAATCATTTCTTGCTCATTATTCCTTCGACGGACATTCTTTTGCCGACGCTTCGTTCTCGCCTTCAGATCGTGAATGGTAATAACGATAATAATGAAAATAAAATTGTCGCGCCTGAAGCCGTAACGTTTATCGCTGCGAGCCTCAAAGATAGAATGGCAACTGTTGCAACAATGGCGACTGCGGTTAGTGACGAGAAGGCCGCGAAGCATTCGGTTATTAATTTCCTTGATTCTCTAGAATACGCTCTTTATGTTAAAGCGGGAACACCCGACAAACGCGCTCAAAAAGCCAGTATATTCGCCACAATTGCTCTCGCTCGTACCTACATGAATGATCGCTCTCCATCGATAAAGATGCTTCTTGAATATGTGGCGCTTTCGGTGTAAGTGCGCTATACTAGTCTCATGTTTGACTTCACACCATTTAAAAAACAATCAGCTGCAGTAGAAGAGTGGCTCAAAAAAGAGTTCACGACACTTCGAACTGGACAGGCGAACCCCGCGCTACTTGATAGCGTGAAGGTGGAGAATTACGGCGCTACTGTACCTATCTCTCAGCTTGCAACAGTTACTACTGAAGGACCTCGAACGGTGCGAATCGTTCCTTGGGACGCGACTACCGTTAAGGCTATTGAGAAAGCGATCACTATCGCATCTCTTGGTGTATCAGTGATCGTTGATGATAAAGGTCTTCGAGTGAATGTTCCGGATCTTACTGCAGAGCGACGTACTCAGATCGTTCGCCTCGCGAAAGACAAGCTCGAAGAAGCTAAGAAGACTGTCCGTTCTGAACGTGATGAAGTTATGAAGAGTCTCCAGACGAAAGAAAAGGCTGGTGGCTTAGGTAAAGACGATGCTTTCCGCATCAAGGGAGATATCCAGAAGGTCGTAGACGAGACTAATAAAAAGCTCGAAGAGCTTTACGCTAAGAAAGAGAAGGACATACTCAGCTAGTTTTTTGTCGGTATAAATCGCTCATTTTAAATGATTGAAACGATACTTATATTTCTAATTGTTCTTGGAGTGCTTATTTTTGTACATGAGCTCGGGCACTTTCTTGTTGCACGAGCTTTTGGTATTCGGGTAGATGAATTCGCACTTGGCTTCGGGCCGAAGATTGTAAGTAAAAAAGTCACAAGTGCCAAACATGGTGTGACAGTCTATGCCCTTAATGCAATTCCGTTTGGAGGGTATGTCAAAATCTTCGGTGAAGATCCAAATGAAGACTCAACACATGGTCCGGATAGCAAACGAAGCTTTGTGCACAAGCCTCGTTATGTGCAAGTACTCGTGCTCGTAGCTGGAGTGACCTTTAACTTTATCTTCGCTTTGCTCGTTATGATTGGGGCATTTATGGGAGGACTTCCAGTGTCTACTTCGGACTATGCTCAGTATGCGGATCGTTTTCATGACACCCACATTGTGGTGTCATATACAGCTCCGGATTCTCCAGCTATGAAAGCGGGCATATCAGAAGGTGATACGATAGTTTCAATTAGTCTTGCTACAGGTATTGTGCCAAACAAAGGTACGAGTCAGGCAATTGCAGACGTAAAATCTACTATTGAACATAGTGAAGGTAAACCAATCACTGTTTATTTTATTCCAAGTGCTTTTTCTTCCAAATTTACCGATACTAATGTCGGGCATGAGCGAAGTGTTACCGTCACACCAATTAAAAATCCAACTAACGGCGCTTTTATAATTGGTCTCGGTATGGATAATGTCGCTACACTTTCTTTGCCATTTTTTACTTCGATACTCGAAGCTACTCGCTATTCAATGAATACCGTTGTCGAGACGGCAGTTGGTTTCAAAGATTTGATCGTAGGATTATTCCATGCAGACAAAATGCTTCTTGGGCAGGTATCCGGACCAGTAGGTATAGCGAGTGTTGTGGGTAAAGCAGCTCATGCAGGCTTCGCTTACCTCTTGCTTCTTGTTACTGCGATATCTATAAATCTCGCGGTGCTCAACTTGCTTCCGTTTCCGGCACTTGATGGAGGGCGCATCCTATTTGTCATTATCGAAGCTATTATCCGTCGCCCCATTAAGCCTTCGATAGCGAATACCATAAATGCAGTCGGCTTCGGTCTCCTTATGCTTCTTATGGTCATTGTGACATATCATGATATTATAAAGGCGATATAAATTTCAAAACTGATGAAACAAACACAACTTTTCACAAAAACCCGCAAAGAAGCCCCAAAAGACGAGGTTTCAAAGAACGCGCAACTTCTTATCCGAGCTGGCTATGTCCACAAAGAGATGGCTGGTGTCTATTCATTCTTGCCACTTGGCTTACGAGTTTTACATAAAATAGAGAACATTGTCCGCGAAGAGATGAATGCTATCGGTGGCCAAGAACTTGCAATGACAGCGCTTCAAGACAAAGCTCTTTGGGAGAAGACAGGTCGCTGGAGTGACGATGTGATCGATGTATGGTTTAAAACTGCACTGAAGAATGGTTCGGAGCTCGGTCTCGGCGTCACACATGAAGAGCCGATTACGGCTATCATGAAGGATCATATTAAATCATTCAGAGACTTGCCAGTTGCAGCGTATCAATTCCAGAATAAATTTCGCAATGAGACAAGAGCGAAGTCAGGCATCATGCGTGGCCGCGAATTCCTTATGAAAGATATGTATTCTTTCTCTCGCGATGAAGCTGAACATCAAGACTTCTATGCGAAAGCAACGGCTGCTTACCTTAAGATTTTTGAAAGATTGGGTATTGGGGAGATCACGTATGTAACATTTGCTGGTGGCGGAATGTTCTCGAAATTCTCACACGAATTCCAGACGTTAACTGATGCTGGTGAGGATACTATTTATGTTCATGAAGGTAAACATATGGCGGTAAATAAAGAGGTTTTGCTCGATGAAGTGCTCAAAGACCTCGACATCAAAAGAGAAGATCTCGTGGAGAAAAAAGCCGTTGAGGTGGGCAATATCTTCAGCCTTGGTACACGTTTCTCTGGGGCACTGGAACTTAATTATGCAGATGCCAATGGTGCATCAATTCCAGTAGTGATGGGTTGTTACGGTATTGGTCCTACTCGACTTATGGGAACCCTTGTGGAGGTATTCGCAGATGAAGCGGGAATAGTGTGGCCAGAATCAGTCGCACCGTTTGCTGTGCATATCGTTGCGCTTTTTGATAAAGAAGGGAAGGTGAAGACTGTGGCTGATGAGCTTTACGCTGAGTTAACCGGTAAGGGTGTCGAAGTGCTTTATGACGATAGAGATCTTCGTGCGGGAGAGAAATTCGCCGATAGCGATCTTATTGGAATTCCTGTACGTGTAGTGGTGAGCGAGAAGAATATCGCTTCAGGTCCTGCTACAGCTTTTGAAATTAAATCAAGAAAGACTGGTCAAATAGAGAAAGTCTCTAGAGACGCTGTCATAAAACTGTTCGCATAGTTGTATATAGTTGTGTTGAGCAAGACATATAACGAAACGATGTCAAGTATTTTTTTTGTGTGGTTACTGTATTATTGCGAGATAAGGAAGTAAATCGTGCATATAAAATAAATCATGGCCAAATCTTACAAAGACAAAATCTACGGCTACCTTTCTAATGATATCGGGATTGACCTCGGTACGGCTAATACCTTGGTTTATTTGCGTGGACATGGAATCGTGGTGAATGAACCGTCAGTGGTGGCCGTCAATCAAAAGACCGGTCAAGTAGTCGCTGTCGGAACAGAAGCAAAGAACATGCTTGGTCGAACGCCAGCGCACATTGTCGCGGTGCGACCACTCGTCGATGGAGTTATTTCTGACTTCGAGGTGACTGAAGAAATGATCTCGTACCTCGTAAAGAAAGCAGAGACGTATTCGAAAAAAATGCTAGGTCCCAGAGTGGTTGTCGGTGTGCCGTCTGGAGTGACCAATGTCGAGATTCGTGCAGTGCGAGATGCGACACGCAATGCTGGTGCACGAGAAGTATATATTGTCGAAGAGCCAATGGCTGGAGCGATTGGTATTCGTCTACCGATTCACGAACCGATTGGAAGCATGATTATGGATATTGGAGGAGGTACGACCGACATCGCTATCATTTCACTTGGAGGTATTGTGCGCTCGAAGAATTTGAAGATCGCTGGGGATCGCTTGAACAATGACATCATTTCATATATCCGTAATGAATTTAAAATATTAATTGGAGAGAAGAGCGCTGAGCATGTAAAGATCGCAATCGGACAAGTGGCCGGAGGTGAACCTCTCGAGACTACTATCCGTGGCCGTGACCTCATAACAGGACTTCCACGGGAAGTGGTTATTACCGATTCTGACATTCGCGAGGCTATGGCTCAGTCTATCGATATCCTTGTTGAATCGACCAAGGAGGTTCTCGAGACTACACCACCGGAGATTCTCTCTGACGTTATGCACCGCGGTCTTCATCTTGTAGGAGGAGGTGCGCTCATTAAGGGACTCGATATTCTTATCAATAAAGCCCTTGATATTCCTGTATATATTGCGGATGATCCACTTACTGCAATCGCTCGTGGTACTGGTATTATACTTGAAGACCTCAAGAAATTTAACGAGGTCTTGATCCAAAACGAAGATGAATTACCAGCTCAAAAATAGCTCACGTTCCAATCGTTACAAGCGACCACTACAAATCACTGCAGTAATCGTAGTACTTTTCTTATTGTTGAGGCTCATTTTCCCAAATGTATTATTTTCAATTCTCTCAACGGTATACACACCTATCTGGAAGCTCGGTGATGTGATGGGAGTTAATGATTATTTTACGACACGAGGAATACTTTTGAGCGAGAATATTGATTTACGTGATCGACTTAACGCTATGTCGGGGAACGTGGCCTCAATCACACTACTTGAACAAGAGAATACAGAGTTGAAACAATTTCTCGGTCGAAGAGTACCAAAGAGTATACCTGAAGATTTCGTGCTCGGAGCTGTCTTGAAAGTTCCACCGGTCTCGGCGTACGATGATATTATTATCGACGTTGGAACTAATGATAATATTGAAATTGGGGATACAGTTTTCGCCGCTGGAAGTGATGATAGTGGAGTAAGTGCTGCGTCAAGTTCAATGCGTTCAATGAGTACGACAAGCCCGACACTTGTTCCAATCGGCGTAATATCTCAGGTATCAGGAGGTACTTCTGTGGTACAGCTCTATTCACACCCTGGGCAAAAATATCCAGTTATTATTGGTCCTACGCATATTCAGGCCACTGCAGTTGCTAAAGGCGGGGGAACTTTCCAAGCGGATCTTGCGCAAGGAGCAAATGTTCACGTAGGGGATATTGTTTCGGTTCCAAGCATTGAGCCACTTATATTCGGAACAATTGGAAGCATCATTGACAACCCTGCACAGCCGTACAGTAGCGTACTCTTTAACGAGCCGGTCAATATATTTCAATTGCGTTGGGTGGAAGTGCAGAGGAATTAACGAGTAGCATACGAATATATACATATATGAAAATCTTTTATCGAATATTTGCTGCACTCGGTATGCTTATCGCTACAGCTTGGTTGCCGTGGTGGATTATTATGACGATTGCAATTTTATTTCTTTTCTATTTCAAGAATTACTATGAGATAATTATATGGGGTATCTTTTTCGATACACTCTATAGTGGTACAGGACATATAGGGCTTATTACTTCAATTATTTTGCTTTTTTTGACGGTGTTTTTGAAGAAACGGCTTTTAATTTAATCCATAATGGTACGATTTAACTTTACAAAAAAGTCTCGTCACAAAGGGGAGATCGCTCCGGATGAGATTTTCCTTGATTCAACAAATTTACCAGAATTTGATACGACACAGTTCGAAGGTAGATTAGACAAGCCGATTTCACGTTGGAGCCTTTACTCCGTGGGTATATTTTTTATGCTTGTTCTTGGAGCTTTTGCTTTTCGCCTTTCGAGTCTACAAATTATGCACGGCTCTTCATATGCTTCGATGAGTGTGGATAATACGTTGCGATCAACGCCGATTTTTGGAGCGCGAGGAGTTATTTATGATAGAAATGGCGTGGCTATTACATGGAATGCTCCAGCAGATATTACCTCAACGACCACTACCGATGAGAGTGGCGAGACGCTTCCGATACGAAAATACACAGCGTTACCCGGCTTTGCTCACACGCTCGGTTATGTTCAATATCCATCGAAGGACAGCGCCGGCTTCTATTATCAAGAGGATTTTGAAGGTTTGGCTGGAGTTGAGAAATATTTTAATGAACAATTGCAGGGAACTAATGGTTTAAAACTTGTTCAGGTTGATGCACACGGCAATGTACAGTCTCAGAATATTATTAAGCCACCGAAAGAAGGTCAGAGCCTCAATCTTTCAATCGATGCGAGGGTTGAGACGGCGCTGTATAACGGTATAGCAGCTGTTGCAGATAATAATAGCTTCAAGGGCGGAGCGGGAATTATTATGGACGTGCATACTGGCGAGGTTATTGCTGATACGAGTTATCCTGAATATAGCCCTGAAGTGATGTCTGAGAAGACAGATGTTGCAAAGATTCGCGCATATTTAAATAATCCTGACAAACCATTTCTCGACAGGGTAATTAACGGTCTTTACACACCGGGGTCTATTGTGAAGCCATATATGGCTCTTGCTGCGCTTAATGAGAAATTAATCGATCCAAATAAAGTCATCAACGGTCAAGCGTATCTTTCGATCGTTAACCCATATGATTCAACAAAGTTCACGCTATTCCACGATTGGCAAGCACAAGGCCCTGAAGATATGAAGCGAGCGATCGCAATGTCGTCTGACTATTACTTTTACATCGTAGGTGGGGGATATAAAGATCAACAGGGTTTGGGAATTAATCGTATTGATTCATATATGAAGCAGTTTGGCTTCGGACAGGCTATATCATCGACGACTGATTCGTATTTCACTGGTGTGGCCGGCAATGTTCCATCTCCCGCATGGAAAGCGGCCAATTTTAAAGGCGAAGGTTGGTATCTCGGAGACACATATCATAGTGCAATTGGTCAGTATTCATGGCTCGTATCTCCGGTACAAGTGGTGCGTGCGGTTGCTGCAATTGCAAATAATGGAACACTGATTGATCCGACAATTTTAAAAGGCGCACAGGGTAAAGTATTTGGAACCGTGTCAATATCGAAGGCAGACTTTGATGTCGTTCGTCTCGGAATGCAAATGGGAGCGCATACAGGAGTAGCTCGAGTGCTCAATTTGCCTTTTGTGAATATTGCCGCAAAGTCTGGTACTGCAGAGCTCGGTGCTTCTCGTACACAGGTGAATTCATGGATTACTGGCTTCTGGCCTTATGAGAATCCCAAGTATGCTTTCGCAGTTATGCTCGAAAACGGTTCGGTACATGAGACAATCGGAGCGGCTGCCGCTATGGTGCATGCACTTAAAGAGATGAGTACCACAAGTCCTGAGTATTTTAAATAGGATTTTTGGGCTTTACACAAGCTTTACCTTTGATGCGTTTTGCGGTATGATAGTCAAATATCATTATTTAAAAAGATTATGACCGAAGAAAAACAGTATCTTACGAAAGAAAAATACAATGAGTTCAAAAAAGAACTCGAGACACTTCGAACTACTCGCCGCAAGGAAGTAGCGGAGGCTCTTGAGTATGCTAAGAAGCTCGGAGATCTTTCTGAGAATGCTGAATATCAACAGGCCCGTGAAGATCAGGCTGGTCTTGAAGATCGCATCTCTCACCTCGAACAAGTTCTAAAGACTGCAGCTATTGTTGATGATCGTCATAGCGATACTGTTGGTATTGGTTCTACAGTGAAGGTTGAGCGAGCAGGTTCATCAGAACATCAGATTTATAAGATCGTCGGTTCTGAAGAAGCGGATATGGCTAAGGGTAAGGTCTCAAACCTTTCTCCACTTGGTGCTGCGCTTATTGGTAAGAAGAAGGGTGAATCATTCACGATCGCTACTCCAAAAGGCAAAGCAGTATACAAACTCGTCAGTATCGAAGCATAAAAAATATCGATGGCATCACTCGAAGAAATTCGTACAACTCGTATTGGGAAAATTGAGCTTTTAAAAAAAGCCGGAATGGATCCATATCCAGCAAAGGTTCCACGGGATTTTTGTTTGGCTGATGCGAAAGCAAAGTTTGCAGACTATGATGTGAAGGGTTCGGGAGCACATGCAGGCAAGGACGTGTCTTTGACCGGACGTATTATGGCGATTCGTGGACAAGGAGCGATACAGTTCATCGTGCTCGATGATGGAAAGGGTCGCTTCCAAGCGGTGCTCAAAAAAGATGAGATAT
>CAITNV010000027.1 GCA_903893855.1 Candidatus Tayloriibacteriota bacterium | reverse complement strand
GATTAGGGCAGTGCTACCTCATGATGAGTGGAATGCCCGTACTGCGGTCCGGTTGATCTCTCACGTACTGCATTCACGGGTTATCCGATCACATTGGAACTACGTTATTCAGATTGACGAAAGTAGCAAGAAGTATATCAGCGATTTAAATCGATTAGCGCAACCCGGATTGGAATTCGAATCCGATAATGAAAATCGAACTGATCAAATATTGATTATTGATGAGATGGATTCTTCGAGCGCTGCGCCCCAGTTGGAATTGCAGGGTTCAAAGACCGTCTTAGATTTAAGGTTCCGGAAATCAGGCCGCCTGCCTGAGAATGACTTTCATTTTCAAAATTACTTTACCAATCATGCTCAAGCGCATCTGATGCGCGATGCTATTCCCGGCTGCGAGGTTTTTCCTGCGCCTATGCTGAATGATGCGATTCGGTGGGATCCATGCGTTAGGCATTTGATTGGGCGTATTTATTCCCGTAATTTTGTCGATGTTAGAGGTAATAATTCGATAATATTATGCCCATCCGAAATGGTCGCATCGCTTGCGAAGCTTACCTGCGATAATCTAGTGCTTATTGCGCCGCGGGTAATCGTGGCAGAAGATAATCTCGATTTTAACAATTATCTGTTTTATCTATTATCATGCGCGAGTGGTTGTCGTGCATGGGAGGGCGAAGTGGAAGTCGTCTTTCTTGAGGGAATTGATACGTGGATTATTTCTATTATCGAAGAGATCGCTCAGTACTCATCAGGCTGCTTGAAGGTCCGATCGATCGAGGATATTCTGGCGCTTGAAGACGGAGTATACTGTCCGGACGGGCCAGTACATAAGGCTTCGGTCTCCGGGATGTACTGGAATGTGTCGGGCCGGCTTCTTCCAAATTAAATCAATCGGAAAGATGAAAAATGATTGACAAAAACAAACACGAAGGTCGTTTAATCCAGGCTATAAGCAATCCAGCGCTGTTAGATCGCTTGATTTCGACAATTTTGCAGTCGTCGCTCAGAAGAGGTGACTCAGTTGTCGAAGTTGGTTCTGAGTGGGGAGTGTTCACGTGGCCGATCTTGGAAATTATCGGCTTAAGTGGTCAGCTGTGGGCGTGTGAATTTTCACCGGCGAAAATCAAAAATTTGCTTCATAAGTTCAAGGAATTGGGGTATGTCAATGGTCATATCGTGCCATTGCTGATCTCAGATGAGGATAATCTTGCTGTTGTATACCCAGATTCGGATCGTCCCGAAGACCAGCAGCTATTGCAAGCGCCATCTACAAGCGGCAGCGTCGCTACTTTAACCACACGCCTTGACCGGATAGTCCCCGATACGTTGGACGTGAGCTTTATACTCGTCAGGTTGAGAACCAAAGGGCATAAAACATTTCTTGGGTCCTTCATTTTGATCAAGCGCACGCGCTCGCCGGTGATATTCCAGTGCGCTTACAACGAGGAGCTTGCGAAGGGAGATATTAACCCGGAAACTATTTTGCAAATGCTTAGCGATTGTGAATATGGCCTGACGACGATTTTTGGTGGTGACATTAACTCTGCGGATGACTTTCAATCCCCAGCGCCTTGGTACTATCTAGCGTATCCTTTCGAACGATCTGTATTGTTCAAGAAAGTATTAGAGCGATCTCTCAAGCTTGTGTTCGCCTGAGGAGCTCAGTCGAGTGATTGTCGATACCACTTAGAATCGCCAATTGCGATTTATAAGTTGAAAGAAAAGCCCCTGGTTTTAAAATCAGATCCATTCGTCGGTCAAATGGAATTCTTTGATGAGCAATCACATCCCAGATAAGATTAAGATATATTTTCTGACGGTGCGCGGATCGGAGCGAGTAACGCATGTCGAAGGCTTGAGAAAAACCCTACAAGATGATCTTTTTGACGTTGAGATCATCATAAACGAACCTGGCGACGAGATTGATCTCGTTCATCTTGCGGCGCAGGGAATTATTCGACTTTTCCCTGAGCACAAAATAACGCCGAAACTATATCGGCGCCCCTACTACAATCCTGGAACGCTTGGATGTATGGTGGCGCATCACCGAGCATTTCTCCGAATAATACAGAACAATGAACCCTTCGCTATCATACTTGAAGACAATGTTGTCTTGGCGCCAAATTTTAAAGAAAGTATTGTTCACTTCCTAATGCACTTCGGGGCTGAGTTTGGAATTGCCCATCTCTTCTCAAATCTAACTGAACCGCGAAAGCCTGTTTTCGCAGATATTTATGAAGGGAGTTCGGAATGGGGAACGTCGAAGGGGCAACTTGTTTCAAGAGAATTCGCAGAGATGATGGCGAGACAAATCCCATTGTATGAGGTATCTGATGGTATTACCATGCTTCCGAGCCTGCCTTGGGTAAAAACAGGGTTGAAGAGTTTCATTATAATTCCTCATCTAGTCGACATTTATCCGTCGCTACGAACGATCAGGCAGAATTTAGATAGAAAAAAACTCGCTTACGACTTTCAGTTCGAAAAAGTAGAAACTGACGATCCAGTCCTATCAAGATGCCTCTACAGTGTAGTTCAGATTTTTGAAAATCACGAAAAATCAAACGGCACAAAAAACCCACGTCTTATTTACGTGCGAATATGGCCGTTTTACTTTGATTCAACGCTAAAATTCGTTCGAGACCTTACTTTCGGCGAATTTAGGGAGATGATTCTCAGAAATCCATCAAATTTCGTTCCATCGCCAGCAGATTGTTTAGCTCCCGGTGAATTTAAGCGCGACATTGATGCGGAATTCATTTTTGATTTGTCAATTAATTCTAAATTTGTTTTTCCATGCGAGTCGTCAAACAGCTGGGAGGTAGGGTTTAGAGTGCGCGAAACCGCTGGGCCAAAGATTAATTCAAACCTACATTGGCAACATAGCCCGTTTATGAATGGTTTCAGAACCTGAGCCTTTCGGAGTGGGCAACTGGACAAGGGCGGATTGCACGCAATGGCAACCATTGTCGAGTACGACAGTCTTTTCTTTCCCGATTCGGGCTATGTTCCTTGTTGAGTGACTGCGACGTGTAATGACCCGCTGAATTCCTGCTCAGGTGTTATTTTCTTAAGGAGCTAGCACATGAATGTTGATATGGAAGAGGAAGTGAAGCGTTGGACGGCGCGACGGAAGTCCACTCTGGTTCGTGAAATCATCCAAGGACGAGCGGTAATCCTCCCACAAAAGTGGGGTTCTGATTATTTCTTTAAGGAAGAAATTGAATGAGGTTGATCGGTCTTCATATTACAAAATGCGCGGGAACCTCTTTGGTTTCGACAATAAAGCGAGGGCTAGACTTAAGTGAATATTACCTATGCTCTTCAATTTACGAAAACATCAAGCAGCATCACCCGGAGGTATTTGAGCGTGAGGATATTAAAGCCATAAGATTTATTTACGGCCATTATGTCCACGAATCCTTAAGGTCCATATTTAATGGGAATGGGGACATCTGGTTCACGATACTTCGTGATCCCAAAAAGCGATTAAAAAGTGAATGGTATCAAATTTATAAGACTCGTCTTTTTAATAATTTAGAACCCATGTCGGTTGGTGAGTATTTATCGATTTACAGCAACTCTATGTGTAACGAAATTATTAGGGCGTTTCCGTCGGCTGTGGACCCTTCCCGCTCGAGGCTTGACGCAGCAAAACAAGCATTAAGTAATTTTCACTATGTATTTGATATAGAAGATTTCGACAAAATTATCGGAATTCTACAAGATTTTTTAGAGATTCATTCGTCGCAAAGAAATTTAATAATTGAAAATGAAACGTTGGGCAATGAGCTTCTAAATAATGAGAAATATCTGCGCTCACTAGATGAACTTGAAAAAGCCTATGATGCAAGTCTGTCCGATGATGCCCTCTTGTATAAAAGTGCGTCAATTTCTAACCCAGCCCTAATTGGAAATTTTGAGCCGTTGAGAGGGTATGATCGATGGGATGATTCGTTGTCGATCGGTCACTCACAAGCAATGGAAGCATTCATGCGGCATTTGGGAAAATATTACCGGGGCGAGATGGTTCTCGCAGGAGGCTTAGCCGAAACATCTCGTCAGATCGATTCGAGGCTAAATTGGCTGTCGTTCTTACGTACAGAAATAATGGGTAATCCCCGGTAATCCCCCCGACGTTCCCCCTGTTTGAGTCCCCCCGCGTCAGACTAGTTGTCGCCCCCTTCGGAAGTTTTCAAGCTACTTGTCGCATGAGTGGTTTGACTGTATCTGGTCTTCTGATTTGAGTTTTTGAGTCGGATTTGTAATGACCCACCGGTTTCTGCTCAGGTTAGGCTGCTAAAGCATACGCCATAGCAGGGGTTTTCATACCGAGGGCCTGGTGGGTTCTCCGGTGGTTATAAAAACGGATCCAGTCGGCGATCACGCGTGACGCATGTTGCTGGGTCTCGAAGCG
>CAITNV010000026.1 GCA_903893855.1 Candidatus Tayloriibacteriota bacterium | reverse complement strand
GTCCAGTTATATATACCGTCACTGCTCAAGACGGCGTTACAAAAGCTACATATACGGTAACAGTGACTGTTGCAGCTTCGCTCGGTCTGCCATACACGATAAACGATGCAGTTGCAGGCACTTCGACAGTTGGCCAGACGCTATCTGCTACGTATACATTTAGCGATCCGAATAATTTACCTGAATCGGGTTCAACATTTCAATGGTTACGATCATCGTTAGTCAATGGCGTATACACACCGATTGTTGGTGCAACGTCGAATACGTATACGTTAACCAATTCAGATATCGGCCAATACATTACATTTAAAGTCACTCCACATTCATACAGTGGTACGGGTAATACTGATTATAGTTCTCCTGCAGGTCCGATTACGAGCAGTGCTCCGCCCGTAGCTTCATCGGTATCTATTGTCGGTACGACAACCGAAGGGCAGACGCTCACCGGAATATATACGTACGCTCAAGCAGATGCGGTTGCAGAAGGGGTATCAAGCTTCCGTTGGTTGGAGTCTGATACGGCAACGGGTACATATTCTGCTATCGCAAGTGCGACTGCTAATACCTATGCTCTTGCTCCATCTGATATTGGTAAATACATACAGTTCGAGGTTACTCCCGTAGCACAATACCTTCCTACAACGGGTAATGTCGCTACAAGCAGTCAGGTAGGGCCTATAGGTATTGCATCTTTGCCCATAGCTTCGAGTGTGGTGAACTCTGGAACAACAACCGTCGGCAATGTTCTCACGGGTACATATATATACGCAGACCCGACAAGTCATACTGAAGCCTCGTCTACATTTCGATGGATTGAATCGAGTACGCGAAATGGGGTGTATGTAGCAATTGGTTCTGCAACGTCATCGAATTATACACTTGTTGCGAATGATATTGGAAAATATATTAAATTTGAAGTCACTCCCGTCTCGACCGTAGCCACAGGATATGCGGTGAAGAGTATTCCTTCTGGAGTAATTAACAGTAGTGGCATTCCAATTGCAAGTCAGGTATCAATATCAGGTGCGCCAGTTGTAGGGCAGGTCATGACTGGTATATATAGTTATGCACAAACTGACGCTGTAGCAGAAGGTTCATCGACATATCGTTGGCTCTCAGCATCAACGACCAACGGCACATATACTGCAATCGACGGAGCAACAGGACCGACATACACTCCAAGTTCACGCGACATCGGGAGATTTATAACATTTGAAGTGACACCTGTTGCGCAAGCTGCACCGACAACTGGTGTAGTGGCCACAAGTTCTCCCGTACTAGTGGCGACTAATATTTACACTATCACTGTTTCGAGCGGATCAAATGGTACAATTAGTCCAAGCGGTTCTGTTTTGGTTAATTACGGCAACGATCAGGTGTTTACCATTCGAGGCAATTCAGGCTTTCATACGAGCTCGTTATCTATCGACGGCTCACCTATTTCAGTAACGGGGAGCTATACATTTAGTCATGTTGCTGCAGACCATATTATTGCAGCAAGTTTTGCTGTGGACGTTTCTTCTGGCGGGGGTGGAGGCGGAGGAGGAGGGGGCGGTGGAGGTGGTGGCGGGGGCGTAGCGTCGAATTTGCCAGCTTCAGTTCAGAATGGAGCTACGATCACAAAGAGTGTTGCGAATTCAACTGCGTCAAAAGTCAAAATAAATACTTATCCAGTAACATCTCAGAAGTATTTCTTCTATCGAAGTTTGTCTCTTTTGATGACGGGTAGTGATGTAAAGACACTACAGCAGTTCTTAAATAATCATGGTTTTATTATTGCTAAAACTGGCAATGGCTCTCTGGGCAAAGAGACCACGAGTTTCGGTTTACTCACATTTAATGCTCTAAAAGAATTTCAAAAGTCAGTCGGTCTACCAAGTACAGGGTTCTTCGGTCCACTTACACAAGCGTATATTGCGATACATTATTCAGGGAAATAGAGCTTACATCACTTGCAACAATCACTTGGATAGTGCGGAAGAAGTTTGTAAATTAAGCTTTTGTGTGCTTTAATTTCACGAATTCCCAGTACAAATTCCCAGCACGAATTGACACAGAAATACATATGAAAAGTACAACAAGCGAGTATCGGCTCATGCAGGTTCCTGATTTTGAG
This sequence comes from Candidatus Tayloriibacteriota bacterium, assembly GCA_903893855.1. Classification (GTDB taxonomy): domain Bacteria; phylum Patescibacteriota; class Minisyncoccia; order Phycocordibacterales; family PALSA-1337; genus PALSA-1337. Next base: position 3,190 of record CAITNV010000026.1, on the reverse strand, counting down.
CTTGTCGGAAGGTCTCTCATGAGCACCAATCATAGCGAGCGGCCAGTTATGATGCCGGTCCGACCTATCTTAAAGGGCGGGCAATTGGGCCGAAATATCGTGGCGCCGTTCTCCATAACGTCGGTCACCAATAACAAGGAGGGTGGCTACGAGATGGTCGTTTCGGGGTATTGGTTGCAAAAGCTCAGCCCGTCACGGATGCCAAAGCGCAACTTTGTTGTCGGCGGTCTTGACCAACAGTATCGGCTATTGCGAGCCTTCAGCCTTTTTATCACCACGGTGCAGGTTGAAGGTGGTTTCGGTCTGTTGACTGTCACTCATCTCGCAAGTAAGTAATGCGGGAAATTATTCTCGCATAAACACACAACAGCATAGTGCTGTTTTTTTATTTGACACACGATAGATATGTACTATGCTACTGGTAGATGTCTGAAATGCACGCTAAAGCTTTAGACCTCGTGGTCTCAGGTTTTGTGCAAAAAAGGTTTAAAAAGGAGGAAAATATATGGCAACGACAGCAGTAGATGATCTCTTGAAACATCCCGATTCGGCTGAACTCATTGCGATGTTTCAAAGCGTCACGGGAATCGATATCAATGAGTGCAATAGCAGGTATAAAGGGCTTGTTAGTGAGCGACAAGCACTCATGCGGGGGTGGATCAAAGCATGGGAGTGGGTACTAATTGTTGGTATCTTGGTTATTGCACTCTGTTACCCTTTGCCTGTGAAGTATTACCTGTTGAAGTATGCAGTAGTGTACGGTTTAGGTTGTCTTGCTGCGTGTTTCGCTATATGGGCGCGTCTCATTGTCCCAAAAAAGTCCGAGAGAATAACAAATGATTTGCGTCATTGTGCGATTGATCTGTCGCTGTATCGGACGACAATTGTAGATCTCGACCTTCAGGGCGAAGAGTCATCATGTCGCTTGGCTGATATTCCTAGGAATAATATTAGATACGTTGAGTTGATGGAAAGAGCCAGAACGATTTATGATGAATTCGCGGATCAAATGCCGAGAGGTGATGTCGAGCGTGCAGAGCTAAAATTTCGGGATGCAATGATTCGTTTTACTGCACGACTTCAGGCCATGGAGCGAATTGGTCTTAAGCCCGATAAAGAATTAGTCGCGAGGGTACATCAAGCAACGTCGATAGTGAATTAACGTTTTACAGTAGCATTATGCAAACCGGCTTAGCCGGTTTTTTTACTGTCCTTTTTTGATTTTACGTTTCTTGACGTGCTTGAGCTGACGTGGTATATATATGCAAACGTCCTTTAACAGTGTCAGTATACATTTCCAAAAAAATATGAGCAAAGATATAGACAACAACGGTGCAGCGGGAATTGATCCTGTTGTGTCAGGCCGAGCATCAGCTCGCAGATTCGAAGACATATTCGCGGAGTTTGATTTTGGGGGTTTTGTTCTTGTGCCCGATGCAAAACCTCCGACTTCGGAATATTGCATTCTGGGTACGATGGGTCCGGAGTTGCGAAAACTTTTCGCACTATACCAGACGGCTCAAATTCACCATGCGAGGCTCGTAGCACAAAAGAATGAGGCTTTTGTTGATCACTATACAGCCGTGCACAAGGACTTGTCGCACCACAATATGTTGACGTGTGGGGAATTCATCGTACCACATGCAGTGTTGTGTGCGTCTGTCAAAGAAGCACGCCAAATGGCTGATGCATTGGGTAAAATCTTCTTGGCTCATGCGCAATACGATTTCCCTTCCTTGGGAGATTTGGAAAGTGTTCTGGTTTTCGAACATTATCTCATTGCCACTAAAACGAAACTGACGGCAGGTGAGGCATTTCTACGGTTGCCCCATCGGGTCCAAAAGGTAATACGGGAGGCGTGGGATAGGCAAAGAGCGTCGTAAGGATATTAATACCACTGTGCAGTGGTTTTTTATTTATTGATATCGTCATAATTATATGGTATGAATATGCAAATAGTTCCTTACAAAGAGGGAGTACCTCGTAACGTAGGGAAGTGCGGTTTTAACAGAAATTATGAACGACACTGAGTTAATCAAGCCGATCAATATTCCGGATTTGCTTGAAGGAATTAATATCAACCCCAGTCATTTACCCACACCTGTTCAAGGTGCACCGGAAGGGTACATCAGACATGGCGTGATGAACGACTATCTGAAAGGGGTATATATCCTTTGCCATGATGCGTATACCACTGCACAAAAAGCCCACGCCAGAATCAGGTCGGAATATGATGGATATCAGGGAGTTAAACAGGCTGAAGCACAGAATGGTTTCAATGTCCTTGAAGAATGCTACGAAGAACGCGAGGGGGAAATCCGTCGTCTCAAGAGTGAGTTTGAGTGTTGCCAAAGGGCGCTTAATAACTACCTAAACCTTTTCGATTCCTCGCTACGTACTGCTTTCCCTGCTTTGCTTCACAAGAAATGGTTGCATATCGGTCCTGACTTCGTGGTCTCTTGGTGTAATGAGATTCCGAACAATCCGTCGCCGGTTCGTGTTCCCACATTCGATTGTTCGATCACGAACTTCAGTATGCGTTTTGCTGTTTCGTGAGGTGTGCCACTGCGTATGCGGTGGTTTTTTATTGTAGATCTCTTCTCGAATTTTTTGACTTTATTCTGTCTGCGTGTTATATATAAACGCATAGATCCTTGACAAAACGATGGCGTGCGCTGTTGTTTTTCACCGTTAGGGATGGTAGTTCTTAGTCAATAATATTATGCAAACACCCGAACCGAATGAGCCCGAACAGACTCGCCAAACCCCGCCGAAAGAGCCAAGCGACAGCGTGCTGGCGATACTGCCCGAGGTTGACCTGAATGCCGTGCCAGATCTGGTTTTTGACCAGCAGGGGCCAAATACCACCATCATCGACCGCCCCATGAGTCGCTTACTTATGCAGGCATACGTCATGCGACACAATGCCCGCGGTATCCTCGAGGCGGCGGAACGATCCTTGGAAGCCTGTGTCAACCAGCACGTGGCGGACCACCGAACGGGAGAGGTCGCTGAAGAATCCTGTGTGGCCGCAGGCAGTCGAGCGGAGCAACTGGCGGCGGATGTAAAAGAAGCCCAAGTCCAGTTGGGGGCTATCGAAGGAGTCTGTAACGGTACTCTTCTCTGGGAGTTCCCTGAACTGTACGAGACCACCGGACCGCTTGTTTTCGAGGGCTTCAAGGTCGGCTAG
>CAITNV010000025.1 GCA_903893855.1 Candidatus Tayloriibacteriota bacterium | reverse complement strand
GATCGGCGGCCGGTACCATCATCGAGACCCTTCCTCGAAGCGAGAACGGTGTACCATGTCTCTGCAGGACGCATTTCTCCGCGCGCTCCACGCTGAGCAGACCAGCGACGGAAGTCTTTGTTGCTACGACCAATGGGACGATCGATAATGCCGTATTTATCAGCTGGATCGGCGAATTCTCCATAGACGAAAGCGTAGTATTTCTTGGTTACGGTGCGAGCTTGGAATTGTTCTTTGAGTGCTGCATGAGCCTGCTGATTCTTGGCAATGACGATAGCGCCCGAAGTACCACGGTCGAGACGATGCACGATACCCGGTCGATCAATGACTACTGGAGCAATGGATTCAGTGGTAGTGGCATCTTCATCATCTTCGACAATGCCTGCAATGGCTTTCTTCGGAGCAATGATAAGAGGCTCCCCCACCTTCGCAACCTTAGGATATTTAGCAATGATCCAATCAGTTAGAAATGGTTCGACAGTCTTACCATCTGAATGCACAACCAAATCCGCCGGCTTATTAACCACAACATAATCAGTATCCTCATAGAGGATGTCAATCTTGGGGATTTTGAGGGCAGGCTTGGCTTTAGCTTTTGGCTTGGTTTTGACGATTTTTAGGCCTTTTACAGCCCTTTTTGTTATTTGCAGTTTCATTTATCCTTAGTGTATGCTAGTATTCGTAAAAAGTAAAAAGAATGCGCGATTAGCTCAGTTGGTAGAGCAATCCATTTACACTGGAAAGGTCGGGGGTTCAAGTCCCTCATCGCGCACCAAAATAAAAACCCGCCATAAAATGGAGGGTTCGACGAAAGAGACTATTTAGTAGCAAATTGATGCGAACTCAACCATGCCGGAATGTCCAAGTGTGATCTGTATACAATCACCTCCATATCAGACATCGCGAGAATGAACCGAACTTTGCTGGCCGAGCCCGTACGGAGGATAGCCTGTCCGACTAACTCATCATTGATAAACATTGATTGATCACTATAGCCCACCCACTCAAGTAGCTTTGTCCACCACCTTATTTTTTTGCGGCGCTTCGGCTCGTATCCGACGTACCCGAGTAATTCACCACTCCCATCGATAAGAAGGATTGTTTCCCAATAGGCAAAATAACCATACTGGAAATAATATTCTTGTTGGCGAAGCATTAAATCGTGATTAATCATCGATACCCTCGCAGTAAGGCCTTTGGCCAATTCCCTTTTCTCCAAAAACTTTTCCAACCACGGGAACTCGTCTATCAGTAGTCTTATTTTCTCAGTGTGTGATTTCATGTCTCAGTATGCATGTTCGGTCTGGCATCTCGCCATTCCATTTGTTTACTTCAAATCACAGCATCTCACCGCGATCAGAAGCTACTGTAAACCAATTTGTCATAGGACAAACAGTCTAGTGCTATTATCAACCAATAAGGATATAAGTCAACGAGGAGTTAACTGAACCATAGTTGACAAATCCTAATAACCGTATATAGTAGTGTCTAGTTCAGTATAAACATTCCGGAGCGATGTTTTAACGTAATACAGGTCACCTTTCACCTGTACGTTTTTGTACACCGGACCTCAGAAAACTATGGCTATTAGTGTCTCATGTTGGACCGTCTGTCACGGACCAAACCAGCCTATTGTGTCATGGAATAACCGCGCGCGGGTTTTATGAGGATAAAAAACTGGTTGACGCCAGTATTCACAGTGCAAATAAAGCCTCCGGTTGCTCACGCGGCCGGAGGTAACTTTTTATATATCGCTTTTTACTGACTCGCCACCATTCGATAGTACAAAACCTTCACCACATCAAGCAGGATGAAATACCCCACCGTCATGCCGAGGACGATGCCGATATCGCTAAATGGCAAAGCAGTGAAAGAAAAGATATTCTGAACCCACGGAATATAAATAAGACCAAGTGATACGATGAAAGCGAAACTATATGAAAAGATGAGGAGGTTCGACGGTCGGTGTGCTTTCCAGAAATACCCGCGATTACGTATTGAGAAGAATATTACCAACTGAAGTGAAAGGAAAATATAAAGACCCGTCTGTGCTGTCGCGACTGATTGTGGATGAGCTGCGAGAATTGCTACGTATGCAAGCTCGAAGAGTGCTGTCGGCACACCAAGGATAAGCGATATGAGGACCAATTCTCGTGGCTTATGTTTGGTCGGCTTCACAATCTCATCTGCGCCCACAGTGTCAGACGCAATGGAGATAAGTGGAATGTCGGTAAGAAGATTGGTCAAAAGAATCTGTATCGGTAAAAGAGGCAGACTCGTCGAACCAAGGTAAAGTGCCGAGAGCGCAAGGAAATTACCGAAATTCCCCACCATAGTGTATTTAATATATTTATCGATATTTACGAAAATGCCTCGGCCGTATTTGATGCCGTTAACCACCACTTCGAGATTTTTACTAAGAAGGATGATGTCACTATTCTCTTGAGCAATGTCACTTGCAGAGTCGACTGCAATGGCGACGTCGGAGAGCTTAAGCGCAGGAGCATCATTGATACCATCACCTTGATAGCCGACAACATTTGTCTTCTTCAAAATTTTAATAATATCGTATTTTTGTCGCGGAGAGACTCGAGCGAAAGCGCTGTGCGCAAGGATGGCCTTTTCATATTCGGCCTCGCTCTTTTCGAGTAGTGCTTCGAGCTCATCCCCTATCATTACCCGCTCATTTGCCTCCACAAGCCCCACCTGACGGCCAATGTCCGCAACGGTCTCTCTACTATCGCCTGAGAGAATCTTGATACTCACGCCGAGCTTCTTCGCGAGCTCGATAGTGGGCTTAGCAGTAGGACGTAATGGATCTTCGAATGACACCACACCGACATAGTCCATACCGTGAGTGTTTTTGGTAATGTCGAAATGTGCAGGATCCTCAGATACGACCTCTTTATAGGTCATAGCGAGCTGACGCAAACCTGCACCCTGCCCTTCTTTATAATGTGGCGAAAGCACCTCAGGTGCACCGATAGCGATAAGGTAGTTCTTATGTTTCGCTGCGTTAGCAGTGTCAGTAAGAAGCATATACGAACGCCGAGTCTCTGGGTCGAAAGGTAGTTCGGTCTCTATTTTAAAATGTTTCGCTTCGGCCTTTACCTTGTCTGTAACATAGGCTTCAAAAGCACTTGCGAAAGGGTTGACCTGATTCTTACGATGATGCTTACCTTGAGCGACATTTGATGCATAGAAAAATGTCAGTAGTCGATCGGCATCACCTTCGACATTTTTAATCGACATTTTATTCTCGGTTATGGTTCCGGTCTTGTCGGTACAGAGAAGTGTGATGTTGCCGAGATCTTCAAGAGACGAGAGCCTCTTCACCACCACGTGCCGCTTCGCGAGCTTCAAGGCGCCCTGTGAGAGCGTGATCGTCGCAATAACAGGCAAAGCCTCGGGAACAATAGCCACAGCAAGAGCAATGATAAAGAGTACGAGCGAGCTCACATCCCCCGCTGCGACGGCTGGACCGACAATAACGATCTTGAGTATGATCAAAATTCCGAGGAAAATAAGCACTACGCGCACGAGGAAAGTGCTGAATGCTCGAAGGGATTTCTCATACTCAGTCTCTTTCTTGGTATCGCTTGAAAGTGTTGCGATAGAACCAAGCTGGGTATTCTTCCCTGTCGCATATACGAGTCCATGTGCATAGCCTTTCTCGATAAGACTTCCGGTAAAGACCGCATCTCCGTCCTTCTTCGCCACAGCAACAGACTCGCCGGTCAATTGGGATTCATTTACTTCAAGACCTTCGCTGACCGCGAGGTGTGCGTCTGCTGGTACAATGTCCCCTTCTCGAATAACGATAATGTCCCCAACGACTACGCCAGAGACCGGAATGAGATCTGGTTTACCATCACGAATAACCTGCGCATAGGTGCCGATGAGATGCGAAAGCTTCTCGACGATTTTCTCAGAGCGATACTCTTGGAAGAAGCCAAGACCGGTGTTGATAAGAAGAATACAGAGTACCACGATGCCGTCAGAATAGTCGGCGACTATAAATGAAATGACGCTCGCAGCGATAAGCAGATACACAAGTGAGCTTTTAAATTGTCGACCGAGCACAGCCAAAACACTCACGCCCTTCTTAGGAATGAAGTTTGGACCGTTTTTGGCGAGCAAGCTTTTCGCTTCGGCAGTTGTGAGCCCAGTTGGGTTTGTAACATTCATACTATAAGAATAGCATTATTTTAACTGTGATATTCCACAGAGAGTAATGAGCGCTGCAATATCGTTCTGTGTGAGAGCGAGCGTATTAGCTTGATTAACTGGATACATAATAGCCGAAGTGTCAGATGCCACATGCCCAAGGCCAAGAGAGTGCCCGAGCTCGTGCGCGAGAAGTCGGATAAGCTTCGTCTTATTCATATACTGGAAAATATCGATCCGACGTACACCCGTACTATCACTAACGAATTGCCCTTCTTCGAACTGTTCACCGGTAGTAGAACTGATGGCATTGTACTGACGAGCCTGTGCATTGAGGACATTGACGTATTTGTTAATCTCCGCAGATGTTGCATTGATAGTCGTTGCGAGAGCATTCAGAGCATCTTGATGCTGATTGAGCACTACTACTTGAGCTTCGAGACTGGCTTTCTCATTATTAAGCGTCGCAAATTCACTCGACGGCGCTCCCCCGCGAGAATTCCAATAATTAACCTGCGAATTATATTGATTTTGCGCAGCATCGAAAGCAGACTTGAGTGCAGTGAGCGTTGCTTTATCTCTTGAGTACTGCGCGGTGAGATTATTGTATTTAGCCTTGAGAGCATTGTACGCTGGAGTTTCGGAATCGATTGTCGCTCCGACGGTATTCAATGCATCAGTCACCTGCTGGCGATAATCGTAAATGAGATTAATCGGCATATCGTCCTCGGCTACCGTAGTCGAGGTCGCTGGGTCGAATTGAAAAAGTTTTTTTCCAAAAGGTTTTTCCCAAATGTTCGCAGCTTCATTAATGTCCGCGATGAATTTCTCTTTGGTCAAACCGAAGCTTGGATCCATCGTACCTATTCGATAGACGATAGGTTGCGAGCACGGTGGAGGCGGACGCGTAATGCCGGTATTCTTCTCAATATTTGTTACGAAAGTTCCGATAGGTCCCGAACGATCGTAGGAATACTGCATGACATACGGCTTTGCATACCAAATACAAAGCCCGATCACTGCGATCAGGGCTGTGTATAACGTAAGTTTAATTAGAAATTTAGCGCTGAGTATCATCAACTAATTCTAACCCAAGTTCGGTCAATTGAGTATCTGATACCGATGAAGGTGAACTCATCATGAGGTCTTTACCTTCGCCCGTCTTTGGGAAAGCAATAACTTCACGAATATTTGGCTCGCCCATGAGGAGCATGACGATACGATCGATACCCGGAGCGAAACCTCCATGCGGAGGAGCACCGTAAGTAAATGCTTCGAGCATATGAGAGAACTTTCGCTGTTGTTCTTCTGGGCTAATATTAAGAAGCTCGAATACTTTCTGTTGCATTTCGGCTTTGTGGATTCGAATACTTCCTGAGCTTAATTCGTAGCCATTCAACACAAGGTCATATGAATTGGCACGGATATTCATGAGGTCTTCGCCTTTCATGAATTTCTCTACATCGGCTTCGTGAATAGAACAGAATGGGTGATGTGCGGCTTGAATGCTGCCATCTTTAGCCTTTTCAAACATTGGGAAATCAACAATCCAAGCGAAAGCGAGCTCGTTCGGATTATTTTTATCTTTGCGAAGGTCGGGCTTGTCGCTACCGTATTTCTCCATCGATTCTTTGTAGGTAATACGTGGAAATGGAAGCTGTGAAATAGTCTTGTCAGGGAAAAGTGTACGAACCATTTCAATAAACATAGGCTCGGTATAACTGAGGATGTCTTCTTGATTGACGAAAGACATTTCAAAGTCGAGCTGGGTAAATTCCGGCTGTCTATCTCCGCGAAGGTCTTCATCTCGCATACATCGAGCTATTTGGAAATATCGCTCGAAGCCCGCAACCATACAGAGCTGCTTGAACTGCTGAGGTGATTGTGGAAGTGCATAGAACTTCCCCTTCTCGAGTCGTGAAGGCACGACATATTCGCGAGAACCTTCTGGAGTTCCCTTCATAAGGATCGGCGTCTCGATCTCGACGAAATTATTCTTATGCATGTATTCGCGGAAGAAAGTGATAATCTTATCGCGCATACGAATGTTACGCTGAAGGCGAGGTCGGCGTAGGTCGAGGTAGCGGTATTTCAAACGCGCTTCCTCGCCTATCTCTTGTCCATCGCCACGAACATCGATCGGTGGAGTATTCGCTTCGTTAAGCACCACCATAGAGAGGATTTCGAGTTCGATGTCGCCGTTCTGCTTGTCCTTCTGGATATTTCGCTCGGGGCGAAGATTCACCTTTCCCTTCACTTCAACTACCCATTCTGAACGAACTTTTTCGCCTACAGCGTGCGCATCTTTGGCATTTGGCAAGATCACACCCTGTACATATCCTGACATATCACGAAAATCAAAGAAAATTAATTTCCCTTGATCGCGACGAATATCTACCCAGCCCTGAATCAATACTTCTTTTCCAACCTGTTCTTTGAGACTTCCTATATATGTTCTTTGCATGGCTTTGTTCGGAGAAATACAAACACCCCTCCGAATTCATTAATTAAAATTAATAATAAATTCGCAGGGGCGATAGTATCGCGGTGCCACCCTGTTTTTGTCTTAATTACTGCATATCGGAGCAGTCCGGAAGATTCTACTTGCCATTGGGCTTTCCTTCTTCACCTCACCGGTGTCAGCCGGTTCATCGGATAAATGTAGGATACCATAGACAAAAGTAAATATAAAGGTGCCACTTAAAGTAGCGAATTCACCACCGCCATAGTCTTGGCGCTGAAGTTACCGGTGCCTTTGGTTAGACCATATGGAGCGAGAATCTCTTGTGCATGTGCCATCTGGAATTTCGCTACAGCAATAGCTGTCGAAGTGCCGTAATACATACTTTCGAGTCCGACAGAACCGTTGCCGTGCGTTGCGATCACGAAGCCATGAGTGTTAAGGAAAATCTGCAAAGCTTTCACTTCAGGACTTCT
>CAITNV010000024.1 GCA_903893855.1 Candidatus Tayloriibacteriota bacterium | reverse complement strand
GATAGTAATATCGATCCAAACCTTATCGGTAAGTCGATTTCTGGAATAGCTAACACGTGTAGAAACGAAGATAAAGATGAAGGATTTATGGTTTTTGGCTTAAAGGACGCTGATTTATCAATGGTAGGAGTCGGTTTCGATCCTTTTAATATTAAGGCTGTTGATAAGCAAGATATGGAAATTTGGCTAAGACAGATGGTTCTCGGTGTAGATTTTCGTTTTGTTCCATTTAAGTTAGGAGGACAAGATTTTTTGATTATTAGAATTAGTAAGGCTTTGGGTAGAATTGCAACGTTCAAGAAAACAGCTTATATAAGAATAGGAAAAAATACTTCGTCACTGAGTAGTTACCCAGATATTGAAAAAAAGATTTGGTCCAAATTAGATAAAGTAGCTTTTTGGCGAATGCCCGCAAAGTCAAACGTGAGTTCAGATGAAGTGTTAAAGCTTCTTGATCATGAATGTTACTTTAATTTGGTAAAACTACCTAATCCTACAACGACTGATGGCGTGATTGAACGTTTTGAGCAAGAAAAATTTATAATAAAAGAAGGTAATAGTTACATGATTACTAATCTCGGGGCATTGTCGATGGCTGTTAACATGAAAGAATTTCCAACTCTTCAGTATAAGACTCCACGGGTGATTACTTATCAAGGTGACAATAAGTTATCGATTGTTATCAAGGATACGGAGAGGGTTAAAGGGTACGCTGCTGGTTTTGAGGATCTTATGAAATGGGTTGATTCACAGATTCCAGAGCCTCAGCATATTACTAAAATATTTAGGGAACAAAGAAAGGTTTATCCCGAGAAGGCTTTAAGAGAACTAGTTGCTAACGCCTTGATACACCAAGACTGCGAGGAAGATGGCATGAGGCCAATTATAGAAATCTACAAGAACCATATAGATATATCTAATCCTGGAAATTGTCTAGTTAGTCTAGAAAGAATATTAGGTGCTATACCAAAAGCCAGAAATGAAATTTTGGTTGACGTGATGAAGCGTTTGTATATATGTGAGACTAGGGGGAGCGGTATTCCTCGAACTGTTGGTGAGATTGAAGAAGGGCAATTACCGCCCCCAACCTTTGTTAATCAAGAGAATGGGTTTAAGGTTTCTATTTACTCATATAAAAAGTTTGAGCATCTAGATATTGAAGAAAAACTTCGTGCCTGCTTTCAGCATGTGAGTTTAATGTATATACAAGGTCTATATGCTAATAATGAAACATTAAGAAAAAGGTTTGGTATCGGTGAAAAGAAAGCAAATCTAATTTCTAAGTTAGTTCGACTTGCAAAGGATAATAATTTAATTAAAGATTTTGATTCCAAGAGTAAATCAAAGAAATTTATTAAATACATTCCTCACTGGGCATAATTTATCTTCTTGGTAACCCGCATTTGATCTATCTATGTCGTTTATACGCCTATAAATAAAGATATTCTTATCTTCCTTTCAAACATCATTATGTATAGTTTTGCTTGCATTACGTGCCTTTTTTCGATACTCTCTTTAAGTTCCAATCTTTCAACATACTATTATGATTTTTCTCTATCTTTCTATTTAATTCTTTGTATTCATCTATAAGCATGACTCCTACACCCATTTCATTCCAGAGCTCAATTATTAGTTGGGACATTAAATATAAAAACTGAATAATCCAATATTTTTCAGTTCCAGTATTACCTTCAGCTTGATTTGTAAAGCTTCTGTGTGAATAATCAGAATACATTCGATAGTGCTTATTGTAGAAATCTTGGGCCGAATCCTTCCCCCAACAATTAAATGACCGTTTTGATACACGCATAAAATAATCTTGCTTGAAAATTTCTTCCATTTTCGGAAAAGAAAATCCTATCTTTTGTAGCATCTTTTTAGATAATTGTTCAATTTCTTTTGGAAAATAAATATTTTCACTAACTAGAATTTTTTCCATAAGTAAGAGATATCTTTCGTATTCTTTTTTAAATTCTGGTGAACTCTGTTTGGCGATAAATTTGTAATAATCACTAAAATGCGAAAGGTAATTACCTATAAAAAGTCCAATTTGAGTATGCTCATCCTGATTTAGAAAATATAGAAGTTCACCATATAATTCAATAAGTGTTCTAAGTAGTGGGATGTAAAAATGAAAATCGGCTTCGTCTTCAGTCTCAATCCGCTTTGATAAGAATTCGTAATGTCTCCAAAAGTTCTTTACATAGAGATAGGTTGCTTCACTCTTTTGAGATGCTTTTTGTTCAGTGATCGATAAAGAATTAAAATTTTCCTTAATTTTTGCTTTAAGGTCTGCACATTGTTTATCTCCTATTGTAATTGCACACTGTATAGCTTCCATTTGATAGTATCTGTGTTAGTTTAACCATTGAATTACCCCTCCATGATGTGAACATGATCCACTATGATGTAGACTGAAACTAAATGTTCCGTCACCGCATTCTGCAGTTGCTCCAGCTGGAATACCATTTGATGAATAGCTAGGGCTATGTACTGGATCACCGCTTACGTTAGTGTAAGAGTTACTGTTTGAAAGGGTAGTTGTCCATGCTGGATGAGCAAGTAATATTGAATTTATATCTGCTTTAGTGACAGATCCAACATATCCACTAGCTGGCGTAATTCCTTCCTGTTGTTGGAAAGTGATAACTGCACTCTTTGTCATTGTACCGAAATAAGCACTAATCGGGGCATTATAGAGCCCTTCATCGGCAAGAAATTGCTGCAGTTGGGAAACATCTGTACCTGTCATGCCGTAACTAAGGTTACGGTTAAGTGTCGCTCCAAATACTGTAGAAGGGATGAATATGAGGGCTACCACTAAGATGTATAGTTTTTTCATTATTTTGTGTTATGTTGTTGTGTAACTATTCTTCCACTATTTCATATCTTTGTCTATACGATGTTACACATAAATTTGTAGAGAGTGAGATTCGGTCACAGGTTCTTTTTGCTTCGCAAAAAGCCCCGCGACCCCGCCTCCTTCGTCTCAGTTCGTCGGCTGTAGGGTACAGCCTCCTCACATCGAGACTTCAGTCCGGCTTTCTCATCCTTTACCCCTATCAACGCAGACATACAAAAAATACTGCCGAAGCAGTATTTTTTGTATGTTGCGGATGGGGTGAGATTCGCCGATTACATCGGCAGGTACTTTTCGACCTCATTTCGCTCGAATACGAGCTCATTCGGTAGCGAAAAGTCTTTCGAATCTCACACGGAAAGCGCGCAGGCGCTTTCCTCCCATCCTTATTTCGTTCACTGCGTTCACTCAATTGCGGATGGGGTGAGATTCGAACTCACGGCCCCCTTACGAGGGCGACAGTTTTCAAGACTGTTCCATTAGACCACTCTGGCACCCATCCAATCAATCCGTTATGCCATCATAGCAAAAAATGCTAGTATGTCCATATATGCGACTACTTGGCATTGATTATGGCACGAAAAAGACCGGCATTGCAGTCTCTGATGAGACGGGACAATTCGCTTTCCCCAAGAGAGTCTTTACGACAGGAAACGGCTTAGTTGCTAGGGTTTTTGACTGTGTGAAAGAGTTTGCAGTGGAGGGAATTGTGATTGGCGAATCACATGACTATCAAGGAAAGCCAAATAAGATTATGAATGATGTTCTCTCATTTAAAAAAGAACTTGAGGGAGTGACCAAGCTTCCGGTGTATCTCGAGCCAGAATACATGACGAGCGCTCAAGCTGAACGTCTCCAGAAGGAATTGGGAGGCAAAAAGGTAAAGAAGGGTGGGGAATCAACTGGCGAGCTCGACATGCTCGACGCTACCGCAGCCGCTTTTATCCTTCAGAGTTTTTTGGATAAACGACGCAATGCGTGATATAGTATTTTTATGAATCCACAAGATACAAATCCAGTAGTGCCACCAATGCCGACGCCGGCGCCAGTTGCCCAGCCGACTGCACCAACCGTAGCCGACCCTAAGATTAGCTTCGAAGACTTTACTAAAGTAGAGATGCGAGCCGGCAAGATCCTATCTGCAGAGAAGATCGCCGATGCAGATAAACTCTTGAAGCTTATGGTGGATTTTGCAGAAGCTACACCTCGACAAATCGTATCAGGCATTGCTTTGCATTTCCCAGACCCTGCAGTGCTTGTTGGTCGAACCTGCATGTTCGTGACCAATCTAGCCCCTCGAACTATACGAGGTTTTGAAAGTAACGGTATGATCCTCGTAATCTCAACTGTCGATCCGGTTCGATTCTCTCTTCTTGAACCGACAGGCGATATTCCTGCAGGCACTCGCGCAAAGTAGTATACGTACGTGTATAATCTCATCCACTCACTTACTGAACCGCTCATTATTATACAGACACTTGGTCTTGTGGGAATTTTTGCTATCGTCTTTGCAGAGTCGGGATTATTTTTTGGTTTCTTCTTCCCAGGGGATTCATTGCTCTTCACTGCCGGCTTTCTTGCTTCGCAGGGTTTACTTTCACCAAGCTGGCTTTTTATCGGAGTATTCATAGCAGCAGTGGCAGGGGATAGCGTTGGGTATGCTTTTGGTAAAAAAGTCGGCGCGAAGATTTTTACCCGAGACGAATCGATCTTTTTTAATAAAAAGTATCCGATCAAAGCTAAGAAATTCTACGAACAATACGGCACGCGGGCTATTATATATGCGCGTTTTGTTCCCGTTATCAGAACATTTGCTCCAATTGTCGCAGGTGTTGGGGAAATGAAATACGCGACCTTTTTAAAATACAATATCTTCGGGGGATTCCTCTGGTCAGTCGCACTTACCGGAGCAGGCTATATACTCGGTAATTCCTTCCCGAGCGCAGCCCACTATATAACGCCTATTATTATTGTAATTATCATCATATCGGTCCTTCCTGCAGCTCGAGAAGTATTCCGCAGTTTCAAAGATAAACAAAAAATGTAGTATACTTATGGTATATGCGAGGTTCTTTATTTTCAAAAACATTTTTTAATATTTTCCCTCCGCCAGCGTACATCAATCTGCCTCACGCTGGTATTGATATTTCTGAGAGCGCTATTCGTTGTATCGAGCTACGAAAGAGTGCTCATCGAGGTGGTTGGGTCGTGGCGAAATACGCTTCGCTTGAACTGCCGATGGGTATTATCGATGCAGGTTTCGTTAAAGATGAAATAGCGCTCACTGCTGCCATTGCTGAGATTTCTAAAAAACTCAGTGTGTATAAAGTTCGCGCTTCGCTTCCCGAAGAGAAGACGTATCTTTTCCGTACGCCAATTCCAAGTCATAGTCCTCGTGAAGTCGCACAGAATATTGAATCTAAGCTTGAAGAGAATGTGCCACTTACACCAGATAAAGCTATATTTAATTTTCAATTTATCCAACAACCAACTGCTCCCATTTCTGCGAGTGTCTCGGTCGTGCCTGCAAAAGTTGTAGATGTCTATCTTCGTGCTTTTAAAGCAGCAGGTGTAAGTGTATTCGGTTTCGATACTAAAGCTCGTGCAATCGCTAGTGCGGTAGTCCCTCAGAACTCTGATGAGACGGTGCTTGTGATATACGGCACAAGTGTGGCTAATGTTTATAGCAAAATTGATGTTTGTATTGTCTATCGTGGCGTTGTTTGTTTTAGCTCGACGATATCGATACAGAGTGATCTGACAGAAGATTTACTTAAAGGAATTCGAAATATTATTTCATTTTGGTTTGAGCATGGCGAGGCTCTCGAAGGGAAGAGTACGGTCGATCGCTTTGTGGTGTGTGGGGATGTATTCCTATCAAATGCAGTTAAAGCTGTATCGGCGCAGATAACCATTCCATTTTCAATGGCGAATGTGTGGACAAATGCATTCACGGTAGGTAAATACGCCCCGCCGATTACCGCCGAGGAATCATATGCATATGCAGTTGCGGCGGGGCTCGCTTTGCCAAGTTCCAATCAATAATATCTACATGTATATCCTTCTATCAAAAAATGAGATACGACATCTGAAACACGAATATCGATTACGTACCGCTATTCTTCTACTCTTTTTTATTTCAGGTGCGGTTTGGGTCGGTATCGTGACTCTCTTTCCCTCATATATTCTCTCGTCGACACAAGAGAAAAAGGCTTCAATTGAAGCAGGAAAGATCGACATGAATCGACAAGCGCATGGAAGCGGGCAACTCGCAGCTGTCATACGTGATGCTAATGCACGTATCAGTCTTGTGTCTTCGACTCAAGACACCGTCTCCCTCTCTTCAATCGTTGAGGACATTGCCACACTACGAAGTTCAGGTATAACGTTGAACACAATAAACCTCACTCGGGCGGGTAGTGGTTCCACGAAGAGCACGGTTACCGTAACTGGCAATGCTACGACACGAGATGCACTCGTAACATTTAAGAAGAGTCTCGAAGCCGATCCAAGATTTGCAAAGGTTTTCTTACCGGTTGCGAGTCTTGCGCAGGATACGAATATTAATTTCACGATGTCTATTAATGCCATACAGTAATATATGAAACCTACCGCACATCACTATGCAGCACTTTTGATCGCCATCGCGGTTTTCGTGGTGAGTATGGCATTGTACGTGGTGATTTACATTCAGGTTCACAATCAGACGAAACGTACAGCTGATGCATTTGCGAATGTTGCGGTCCAGTCTGCTCTTCAGATGCAAGAAGATGGCTTGACCAAGATGCTTGCTTCAACCTCCGATATGCGTGCAACCGTCGGCACATATTTTATTGCGCAAGATCAAACGGTTTCTTTTATCGAACAAGTTGAAAGCGTATCGAAACAATCTGGCGCGTCGGTGTCTCTCGCTTCTATTTCTGCTGACGATTTGTCATCTGCTCCAACGGGGAAGACGGGCCACCTCGTAGCGCACATATCAATACACGGACCGTGGTCGAATGTCATGCGTGCTTTGCATAGTATTGAAGACTTTCCGTACGCTATCAATATTGATTCGCTCAGTATGCGCGTGATAAATGGCGGAATTTGGAATACGGAATTTAACCTTGTAGCATTAACGATTAAATAATATGGTCGAACCTACACCAACAAAATTTTTTAGTAATCGCCCACGCTTCATTAAGCGGATTTGGAATGATCCGTTTATGGATTGGGCTGTTATTTTAATTATGGCTTTTGTACTTATGCTCGTGATGATTGGTTTTAGTGCGAAATTATTTATCGACGTTAATGAACAAAATACTGCAGTTGTAGCCACGTCAACGCCTTCGAAGGCAGCAACCGTTCCACTCAATGTGTGGGCTCTCGTCGATATTACGAATATATTCCAAATGAAAGCTTCACAAGCACCAGCGTATAATTTCTCATATACGGGGCCAGCTGATCCAGCAGGTGTGACGGCAGTCCCAAAGAAGGCAAATGTCCGGTAATTCGTAATGTTGTCTTGCGCTCATTCTGCACAGGTTTCATTTCGGCATATAATCTGATATAGTCAAATCACGCTCCCGTAGTTCAATGGATAGAACAGGACTCTTCTAAGGTCTTGATGAGGGTTCGATTCCCCCCGGGAGCACCATAAAGCTAGACGCAGTGCCTCTATAATTCGTATCTGTTTGTATAAGATTTGTGACGGAATTACCTTGGTATTGCAAAGATTTTATTGTTATTGTTTTTAATTTGAAACAGTAAAAGTTAATGCTAATTATGTTATACTTTGTTATAATTTTTACATAGACTTTTGATAAGTAATAAGTGACGATAATTAAAAATTAATTCATATACAAATGAAACAATTACTAGAAGCAAACGAATCACTAGAGCGATTTAAAGATTATCAGTTTGGACTGATTGACCCCCGGCCTATCCCTGAAGCAAGGTCGGCAAACGAAAAGCTTTTTGAAAATCCTCATGGTGTTCTTGGTATAGAGGTCACTATTCCTGCCTATGCACAAAAATGTACGCTCGGAAATATTGACCCCCAACATTCGGATGGAAATGTAGATCTTGCAGCTATTGAAGTTGCTCAGACCCTTGATGTCCCACCAAGTCACGCTACTATGATTACTGTTCGGGCAGATCTTGACGCATTCGGAGCAATGGCTTTAATAAAATATCGAGCTAATGGAGGTGAAGTAACACCTGAAATAAAAGCGCGTATTGAAGAGATTGCGAAGACGGATAAGTTTGCTAGAGGAGGATGGCCTGGGAAAACCGATCTTCCTAGCAAGAAAAAACCTTGGCCAACATCAGGAGGTACATCTGAGACTGAATCACTTGCCGGTATTGCCGCTCGTGTGATGGATTTCAAAGTGCCTGTAGTAGATAGAATAAAATCAATGGAAGAGTATCTCACTCTTGGAACCGAACCCTCGAGCTATCAAGATAAAGTAGAAGCTGAACGTGTAGATATGATCCAAGCACTTGAAAACGGGGCTATAAAGATTGAAGTGGTTGCCGATGGGAATATTGCTTATGTGGAAAGTTCGCATCGCGCTGGAACATCTCTCGGATATTCTCAGGCTCCGATTGTTGTAGCTTTTAATCCCACATTTAAGCAAGGGCCCGGAGATGCTTATAAAAAATATACTGTATGTCAGTATGAAGGAACGTGGGCTGATCTTGTTGCAGTAAAGAATGAACTAGCACAACTCGAAGAGGGATGGGGCGGATCACCTAATATTATAGGTAGCCCACAAGGAAAGAGCTCGGAACTTTCTCCTAAGCAAGTGATAGGAACCGTGGAAAAACATCTTAAGAAAAAAATATAAAAATTTAAATGGAGAAAATTAACCAAGAAATCATTCCAATCGCAGAAACTGTCCCCAAGGTTTTAACTGGCCGTGAAGGTCTTGATCTGCTCAAATCATCCACATCAAAAGTAGAGGGTATTCGATTAGCTGATTTTTTGCAAACCCCTGAGGGTAAAGAGGCGATGAAAAAGAAAAAAATAGTTCTTGCCGGCCCTCCACGTTCTGGCAAATCTTGTTTAAGACAGGGGATTAAGGACGTCATCAGACAGATAGGCGGTGGTGCAATCTACCCATACATGTTAACCGCATGTCCTGACGGGGAGGGTGCATGGTTTCAGGAGTCAATGAACAATGACCCAACTTTAGCAGCAAAACTTAAGGCTGAATATAAATCAAAATTTACTCCGGAGTTTGTTGCTCGAATATCAGAAAGTGTTGATAAATTATCTCTTCCTTTAAGCTTTATTGATATTGGTGGTATAACATCACCTGAGAATGAACAAATATGCGCTTCGGCGAACGGAGCTATTCTCATATGCGGAGAGACTGCGGTGAAAAACAATGCGCCTGCAGCGTGGAAAGAGTTTTTTAATAAACTAAACATTCCACTTGTGGCTGAACTTTATTCTGACTATCAAGGGAGATACGATGTTGTGGATGGTATAGGTGAAGATGGAGTATTTCGAGGATCAGTGCATCACCTCGAACGCGGTGAAAATCTTACTGGTAGAGAAACTATACAAGCTTTATCAGAATTTATTATCCATCTAGGTGAAGAAAAACCAATAATTCAAGCAGAAGGGTAAACGGTTAACATCGAACGTGTGCTAGATCCGTGCCAGATATAAATAAGAATTAATTTTTAGAATATTTTACCCACAAAGCATCAAATAGCATTGAGCATGTATCGGCAATACCTTTGTCTTCTATGATGGTTGTGATCATACAATCGTTAAAAGATGTGAAAGCGACTTTATTTGCATAGACAATCACCTGAGCAGAGTTTAAGAGCTCTTCTCGTGGAACGCGTCGTCGCTCAATTAGGTTATTTTTATCCCATTCTTGTGGAATGGAAGAAGGGCTATTTTTTATAGGGACAATCAATCTCGTCTTTATTCCAGCATGCGCGCGTTCTTCAAGAAGTTTTTTCGCTTTAGCGTCAAGATCCTCAGTATTATTGTCCAACGGCGAACGTATCAATTTAATATCCGATTTGGTGTGGATGATGTCCTTATTCAGGATCCTTATTCCATCGAGTCCTTCGTAGAACCGTACCGATGGTTTACCGCACGTAAGATTGAATTGGGCACCGAGACTGCTTACGGCTTCATGGAGTGCTTGATCGGCAATCTTGAGATCATCCTCCTTTCTTTTAACGATGGTGTGGAGTTTGGAAGGGTGGAGGGCGGTAAAGGTACTAACAGAACCGGGAGTAGCATTCTCTATAACCAAACCAAGTTCGATAAGCTGTTTCAATATCTTGTATACAAGGCTTCGATTTACCCTGCTTTCGGATGCAATTTTGCGCGCCTGCAGGGTACCTGATGAGACAAGACAAGTATATATTCGAGCTTGTTCCCCAGTTAATCCAATTTGTTCTAGCAATTTAGTACTCATAAAGTGTTTTTTATTTATAACAATAATACCCCTATAATATAGGATATACTCACTGTTGTCAATAATTATGTAAAAAAATGGCTATCTATATAGATTATATATTGAATTATACTTGACATAAATATAGTGATATGCTATACTAATACCAGATAAAGAGTTCATTGATTAAAACAGATACCTTGTGCACAAGCGATGAAGAGGGGTCTTGCGTTGTATTTTGGAAGCAGAAGCGTTGTTTCTAGAATACACTGCAAGACAATTGGCCTGTATTTCGAAAAAGCTACCGAAATGGAGCTTTGAACACACGCTGTGTTCTAGAAGTAAAGATTCAATCTCAAGCAGTGTATGGAGAAATAATTATGAGCACCTACAACGTATCCCTCGTCGACGGCATTCTGAAAATCGGGTTCGGCGCGTCGGCACAGAACGACCAAATCGTGAAAGACGCTCAGTCCGGGATCGAGTCGCTGATCAATAGCAGCGAACTCCCTGGCGGTGAAGTCATTCGCGTGAACGGTCCGGCGTCTCTCCCGGTGGCGATGGTCCTGGCTCACAAGCTCGGCCATCTCTACCAGGCGGTTGCCTGCTTTGATCCGAAGCTCAGCAAATATGTCGTCGCTATCGCGCACGGTGACAAGTTCACCGTCGGCGACCTGATCGACTAATCATCGATCGAAATGTTGAAAGACATTACAAAACTTTCCTCTGCCCATTGAGTAAATGGGTTGCTTCTCGGAATGTATATTCCGACTGATGAGCTCGAAAGAGCGAAAAGCAGATGTTCTTTGTAAAATGTTTACCCAATTTACGCTCACGACGAAAATGTCAAAGCGCAAGAAAAGGAGAATGAAATGAGACAAACTATATCCCCTAAAAAATGTCTTGTGACCAAGTGGGTTACAGACAAGGGTTACGGGTTTCTTGCTGTTGGTGGCCGGCGTGCATTCGTGCATGTCTCGGACATCAGACCTGAGCAAGACCGTGGAGTTGACCTTTCAGGTCAGACTCTTGTGGTGTATACCACAGAGGAGGGAGACAAGGGTCTTCGTGTAGCACGAGCATTGACGCTCGCAGAGCACGAACAAGAGTTGATTCGGCGCACCGAAGAGGAACGTCAAGTCGAGCTTCAGCGTGTCGAAAGCCAAAAAACTCAGGACGCAGCGAACGCAAAGGTTCTTGAGTTCAGGGTAATGTACCCTAAGCTACTTAAAGCTTGGAAGGATGAGTTTAGTGAGCGCGTGGGGCGTTATCTCTTGGAAGATGATATCTTCGAGCCCATTGACCTCGAACCTTATTGGATCCGAATTGCCCCTTGGGATCTCGCTCAGGAGGTTCGGGCCATTAGCAACCCGTTTACTGAGAGACTCAATCAACGGATGTGGGATTGTATCTCGCATCGTTGGGAGACTATTCGGAAGATGGGTGTGGTGGTCGCTCAAGAAATCGAACTTCCCGCTGAAGTCTTTGCTGGCTGGTTCAATGAAGTCATCACAGACCGTAAAGGTACCCACAGAAGGTGGTTGAGAATGGAGGATGCCAAGGTCATGGGTGAGATTCGACTTGTTCTCACCCAATTCAAGCGTGACCTCGCTTGGAAGAATGCTGAGCCAGTGCGAGACAGGATCATCGTGCTTGCTCAGACGTGCGATCAGACTCACGGTATGTGGAGTCGAGCTGATCTGTCGGGGTTGACAATGGAGAAGCTAGCGAATGATTGTCCAAAGATCATCGCTGCGTATCTCGGAGGTTCAAAAGCAAATGTCATCTCCGGTATCTACGGAGACTCCGGCGAAGAATGGAGCCATGATTTGGGCACCAATATCGGCTATGGAAGCTGGGAGATTCGGCCCGATCTGGCAGAGCTCATCCGTGAAGGTCGGAGCAATGAAGCGTTGTGGAAAGTCAGGCGAGAAATTGCCGCAATCGAAGCACCGCTTCGGCGAGATGGTCGCGCAAATGACCATGCATGGGCACGTTGGGTATTGGCCCGTACTCCTCTAGGAACTCCAGCCAACGAGTTGGTGACCTCAGAAGGTTGGAACTTTCCGCCACAGTATTCTATCTATAAGAGGGCACAGGCTCTCGCGGTTAGAATACTTGAAAAGCATCCAAAGCTTCATGCTTCGATTCAGGCGATCCATAAAGTCGCGCAAGAACGACAAAAGTTTGAGGCTGCACAGCGGCGGCAAGCTGAAGCTGCAGAATTGGCTTTAGCGAGGAGTAAAAAAGTACGTCGGTCAAGCACTTCTCAGGGTGATCATCAGGAGGCTGATGTTCCCAAAGAGAAGCCTGTACCTAGTGGGTTGAACTCCATTGGGGATGCGTTTGCAAAGTTGGGCTTTTAAAGCTCAATGGTTGAAAGTTTCCAAATCACAAAAATTTTCATAGGTCTGGAGCGCCTATTGTAAAAAAGCTCCTTGTTCTCGGAATGTGTATTCCGACTGATGAGCTCGAAAGAGCGAAAACAATATTTACATATCTTAATCGGTCGCATATACTTAAACCATGTCACCAGAACAACCACAAACACCAGAAGCTAATCCAAATAAAGACGCTTTTTTTCAAACAGTTAGTGAGAGGCTTCAACAACTTAACGCTAATGGAAATTTACCAGAAGCGTACGTTGCTGGAGTGCTCGAAAGGGCGGGTTTAATAGAAGGACCATTCAATAGCGCTGAAGACGCTCAGGCAAAAGCTGCAGAATATTTAAAATCTGTCGAGCCAGTGGCGGAATTTATGCGTCGATTGAATACTATTGAAATAAAAATACTTGCTTCTACGGGCGAAATTGAACTTGCAATTGCTGATTTAGACAAAATAACTGATATGGGTGATGAAGAGAAAAAAACAATCTTAAATACCCTAGAGCTCGTTCGAGATCAGTTTGATGCCCACTTACGAAGTATTCAAGTTGCTCGAACACGAATAGTGTAAAAAGCTGTATACTAGTGGTATGAGCCAGTCTACCGCATCAAAACTCATATTTTCACTTGTGCTTATACTCTGCATATTTTTCGCGGGGTATGTCTATAAGAATCGAAAGCCAAATGTAGAGCACGCTATTGCTCCGAAGACGACCCTGCATTCGCAAATAGCTACGCATTCCAACCCAGTAACTCACTACACTTTTAGCAGTGGAGACGCTATTGATGTATCGGACAGTCGCAATGATGGAACTATCGTAGGTGCGAAACAAAGTTTACCTAATTATCAGGGACAAGCCATTCTCCTCGATGGTAATAGTTATGTCCTCGCAAAGACTCCTTTCTCAAGCACAACAAGCATAACAGTAAGTGCTTGGGTTTATCCTACCGACACGACTGGCACTACGGGCATCTTTAGTTTTGGCTATGATCGAGGAAGTGGGCAGGGAATGACGCTCTCACTCGATAGTTTAAGTAGAATAAAAGCGACAGTTAATAGCCAGAGTTTCGCTACGGGGATATCGAGCATTGATGCAAATAATTGGTATTTACTCGACTATGTTTGGGATGGGCAAAATTCGAGTGTGTATGTCAATGGCATTATGAAAGCGGGACCGACGCTTGCGCCACTAACACTTGGAACAAATGAAATACGTTTCGGTAGTGTTACTGGCATGACGGGCCTACGAGGTGGTCTGGCAGATGTTCGCGTGTATGATCGTGCTTTATCAGCCGATGAAATATCTTCGCAATATGTAAATAATGCAGCGCTCTATATTACGGATGCGGCTAATTTTAGTATTCCGACTTCTGTTGCACCTGCTGAGGTCGCTCCAGCGGTAGTCTATCCAAATAAGGTTCAACCAAGCGCGGTTGCACCTACCGACACTGCCACCAAAGTACCAACACCCCCAAAATTCGTCTTTCGCAACACTATGAAGATCGGCACGAGAAGTCCTGAAGTGAAAGCTCTGCAGATTTTCCTTAACACTCATGGCTTCGTGATAGCAACGCACGGCAATGGTTCTCTAGGTCTTGAAAGTATGTATTATGGCACTTCGACAGCTATTGCAGTAGCGAAATTCCAGATGGCACATGCACAAGAGATTCTCGCTCCATATGGTCTAACCAAAGGCACCGGCAACTTCAGCGCCAAGACTATGGCAGTGGTGAATTCGCTACTGTAAGT
>CAITNV010000023.1 GCA_903893855.1 Candidatus Tayloriibacteriota bacterium | reverse complement strand
GTTTATTGGCGGTCAGTTTTACCCTGATCTCTGGTCACTTGCTGATTTCAGACCAAAGAGCATTGCGTATCGGGCAGTCTTGGTTCAGTAAGTGCTTAGCTCACAGCCGCGTTTTCGCGGTTTTTTTGTGGAATTTTGTAACACATTTTATTTATCGATAGTTAAGAGTATACTTATCACATGGATAAAACTTTTGAATCTGGCGAAAAGATGCCACTAACTGAAGAGGGCGTAATTCGTGTTCTCGACGATCATGAGTATATGGCGCCTGAGGCAATAGAAATGATGCGCAAATACTCAGATCAATGTCATAGTGAAGCTAATGCGATGATTGATCAAGACCTAGGGTCGCCAGTTCTTCCAAACCACGCGTATATTCTTGCCGAAATTAAAATCGCAACTGTAAAATTATTATCTAATCATCCAGAATATCACCAAGACGGAATCGGTGATTTTCTGGGCCTTGAAAATAATGCAAAATCAGATCCGTCGACGACAGATCTCGCAAAAGATATCGATCGAATCCTGAGTGAAAATGGGTATTAGCCATGAGTAATAGGGAGATTAAAGACGGCGAGGGAATTCTGTGTGCTCACGTCAATTAGTCATACTTTTCCCCTAGTTCGGTTGCAATTGCTCTGAACGAGCCTTTACCGAGAGCCCCATCAATAAGTCTAGCGAGAGGAATATAGTTGCCAGTAAAGTGTGCTCGAGCAAAAGCATCAAATAGGATTTCTTTGTTTGTTATGGCACCTTTCGATTGATATATTATTCTATCGAGCACGATCGAAAACGCTTCACGTTCTTTACGTCGCTCTCGCATAATGTTTCCTTGCTTGAGTTCTTTTTCATACCTATCACTAAAATAACCCAATTTGATGGCGAATTTTTTTTCTTGATCAATTAATACTTCAAACACGCTTTTACCATTCGGAAAAATAAGTATTTCTTGTATGAATGACATGCGGGAACTCATTTTATCCTCAGGTAATTCAGCCTCTTTTATATTATTAATTATCCAATCTTTAATCAAGCCGGTATATCTGATATCCTCTTCATAGAGTGGATCGTGACATATCACTTCATCGAAAAATCGTTTTGAAAGTGTTGCAATAATAGCTTCTTCTGCAAAAGAAAAATATGCCCACTCTTGTTCTCGACCTAACATCCCTATCCCACTTCGGTATATGGCACTATTAGTGTCTTGAAATATTTGAGCTGAGTGATAGCTATGCATATGAAAAAGTTCATGGGCGACTCTTACTGCGAGTACTGCGATTGATTCGTATCTATCGACAGCAATAATCTGATTGAATGGATCATGAAACCCCTTCCTCATATCATTCTTACTAACCTCTTGAATTGCTCCCGATTTCAATAAAAATATTCTTTTTTCATCGACTTGCTTAGTCGATCCATACTGTCGGGCTACCTCACTCGTATAAGATACTGCACTTTTAATAGCCGCATCTTCTGATGAGGTTCTTTCGACAATGTATTGTTCATATTTTTCTTCTATGCCTCGCTCTGTTGCTTTAGCGGCTTTAATTCTCAGTGCGTCTTGATCTTCCTGAGTCCCACCGATAATTTGTTCAAATGAAGGTTGATGATCCATGCGAGAAGTGTACAATATAGTCATTATAATATACAGATAAACAAATGAAAAATACAATGTGTGAAAGTTGCCTTATGCCATTTGCTAAGGATACAGGGAAGCGTGAATCAGATAAATATTGTAGTCTTTGCTTCAAAGACGGCGCTCTGTGCTACAAGGGTAATGACGTAAAAGAGTTCCAGAAGGTTTGCTATGAAAGCATGCGCAAAAGCGGAATGAATATTTTCAAAGCGAAGTTCTTTACTTTTATGATACGATTCGCCCCACGATGGAAAAAATAGACAAAAACGGCGGTGGTTTTGTCCTAATAATATCGATTGCAGTTTTTGTTATTTTATTGGTGCCAGCATTCGCTCATCTGCATATGATGGGTGCCGAACCAACAATATCTTCTATTGAGGAAAATGGCAGCAAAATTTCGCTATCAACTAAAATCCAGCTACCAAAATACGTCGCTCTCACATTTGACGATGGGCCATACGGCACAAGCACCGATGCTATTTTAACTATCCTTGAACGCGAGAAGGTGCCGGCAACTTTCTTTTTAATTGGTAAAAATGCCAAACTGCACCCCGACGAAATACGAAGAGAAATCGCAGACGGCGACGTTGTAGGGAATCATAGCTTTAGTCACACACGCGCTTTGCCGAGCGAAGCGACGACTACGTTACGAGTCGATGTCAGTCGTGCTGAAGAAATTATCGCTACCACAACCGGCCTCATTCCAGAATTGTTCAGGGCTCCGTATGGCGCAACAAGTCCAAATATGGTGGGGGAGATTGAACATGAAGGGTATACGGTAGTCGGTTGGGATATCGATACGAAAGATTGGGTCAATACTAATTCTTCAACTACAATCATCGCTACGGTTATGAATAATATCCGTCCAAACAATATAATCCTCTTCCACGATGGGCACGAAACTGGTGCATCATATTCTCGAAATAATACAATTGAAGCGTTATCGACCCTTATTGAGGACCTGCGTGCGAAAGGGTATACCTTTGTAACTGTAGATAAGATCTTACATGTGAAAGCGTATCAGCCGTAGGGTTACGTTTCTTAAGTTCGCCTTATGGTAATTATTTTAAATTTTGTTGACTTTATTGTCAAAATATGTTATCAATTCTTGCAAGAAAGGTTCCTCTCCCTACCCCATAATACGAAGACTAGGTAAATTAATTTCTAATGATTCGACCATTCTACCACACTCTTTTTTCATCATCACTTCGTATGCGGTATATCCTCCGAGACACTCCCTCGGTTTGTGATTAAAGTAATTTTCAATATCAGTAATGAATCCAGAAGAGATCAACCCCAAGTTGGTCTTTTTTGGTATGAACTCACGGATCCATCTGTTGGTATTCTCCACCAGTCCCTTTTCCCATGAATGGTAGGGGTGACAGAAGTAGATATGAGTACAGAGTATACTCTCAAGCTCTCTCCACTGTCTGAAAGCGATATCATTGTCAGTGGTAATGCTTTTGATGGTATATCCCCCAAGAAGCTCCCTAAGGGTCTCATGTACCACGTCAGTGGTTCTGTTCGGAATGAGCGCAAGCTTGAGTATTTTGCTGTACTTCTCAACACAGACAAGAAGCACCCATGCATTGTGTTTCGATACAATGAAGTCCATTTCCCAATGCCCATACT
This sequence comes from Candidatus Tayloriibacteriota bacterium, assembly GCA_903893855.1. Classification (GTDB taxonomy): domain Bacteria; phylum Patescibacteriota; class Minisyncoccia; order Phycocordibacterales; family PALSA-1337; genus PALSA-1337. The sequence goes on along the minus strand of CAITNV010000023.1, from coordinate 50,128 downwards.
CATAGAGAGCCCTGAGAGGGCGTAGTTCTATGAATTTACGTTCTGGATCAGTGAGAAATATTTTGTTTCCTCTTTTGGGACCGCTTTTCACATCATTTCTTTCCCAGAAGAGGAATCTCTCAAGTCCCGGTCGTCTGCTGATGAACTTGCGGATGCTTTTGGCACTTGCATATGCAAGTCCTGATTGTACTTCAAGCCGAGATGATATACTCTCGGGTGACCATCCTTTTTCTAGTTTCTTCTCTACAAACTTTGTAAGGTGTCCATCGAGAGCTACTTTGTTACAGTTTCGCTTCTTCCGATACTGCTTCCAGTATGCTCTCCGTATTGCTTTCTCTGCAGTATATGCGTTCCTTCCTCCATTACTGTTTACCTCTTCGCTTATGGTGGACAGACCTCTCCCGAGAGTGTGCGCAACCTTTCCAAAACTATCTCCAACTCCAAGCATTTTTTCGATACAAAATCTCTCCTGATCCGACAGGTGCTTCTTTTTGTTAGCCATATATTCAATGATACCAACCCTTCGTATTTAAAGGTGGGGAGATCAATCTTGATCCGGTACGCCCCCTACTGAGGGACCAGCGTTATAGTGTATTCACCCGATCAAACGGCAAAATAACAAGGTGAAGTATACAAGCCAGTGTGCTCCACCCAACAAAAAGGCCTCCAAATGAAAGACCCGTCCCGTCCCTGTCTCGGCACCTTCCAAAAATATAATGTCTCCCCGGCCTCGATTCACGGCGCCGACCCCGGCCGCCGATCCCGGATGTCCACCGGCCCCGCCCAAAAATTGTTCTGAGCGGCGGGCCCAGTGACGGCTAGCTATCAGCACGGGCTGCTTGCAGTCCCGTCAGCATATTAGCCGACATCCACAGACGTGGTGATTGACCGCCCTATCATCGGATGATGTTTCTCCGACTACGCCGCCGTTTATTGGCTGCCCTCTTATGGCATGCGGCGAGTCGGTTTAGGTCTAAATTCGCTCGTACAGGTGCTACCCCACAGCACCGACGAATGGATTAGACTGACATCAAAATAAGGCGCACTTCACCCAGCCCCGCAGCGACAACGATCTCTCGAGATCAAAGTCGCAGCGGGGCAAAATTTTTATACAATAGCCCACGATAGTGCTATACTACAGGTATTCACTATCGTTTTAATTTTATGAATAAAAAAACTACCGGAACTAAACACAAGGTGATCATTGCTTCTGATCATGCAGGCTTTGAGCTTAAAGCCATCCTTACCGCACACATAAAGAGCCTCGGCTATGACGTGGAGGATATGGGGGCGAAGACTCTCGATCCCGAAGATGATTATCCTGTTATCCTCACGCCTGTTGCTATGCGTGTCGCTACTGAGCCAGAGAAATACACCGCTATCGTGCTCGGCGGTTCTGGCAATGGCGAAGCTATGCTATGTAATCGTTTCCCAAGCGTGCGTGCTGCAGTCTATTATGGTGGTGGCTATATTGAGAAGAATGATGAGGTCGGCGCGGGTAAGAGTGAGAATAGAAGCAGCCTCGACATTGTTCGTCTTGCTCGTGAGCATAATGATGCGAATATTCTTTCACTTGGTGCGCGGTTCGTTACTGATGATGAAGCGAAAGCGGCAGTCGAGATATTTCTCGAGACACCTTTCTCAGGTGATGAGCGTCACGCGCGTCGGATTCGCGAGATCGATACGATTGAGTAGTATGTACGAAGTATTGTGTACAATTTATATAATTAATTTAAATACATGGAAATAATCCCCGCTATACTGCCAAAAGATTTTGCTGAACTCGAAGAGAAGGTCGAGATGGTTAAGGGTATGGTCAATCTTGTTCAAGTAGACATCTGTGATGGGAAATTCACTCCCAAGCCCTGCTGGCCATATAAGAAGCAGGATGATAACTTCGAAGCGATCCTTCGCGAAGAGCGAGGACTACCGTATTGGGAAGATGTCGACTATGAGATGGATCTTATGATAGCTGACCCTGAGACCGAGCTTGAGAACTGGGTGCTTGCTGGAGCAAAGCGACTCATCATTCACTATGAGGCATTGAAGGGCTCGGGTAAAATCGCCGACCGAATGGAGGCAATTATCGCTACGCTTCTTGGTCGGGTGGAGATTGGTCTCGCAATTAATATCGACACTCCAGTCGATGATATCGCTCCTTACATTCATGATATCGATGTGGTGCAGTGCATGGGTATCGACAAGATCGGCTTCCAAGGGCAAGACTTCAACCCACAGGTTATTGAGAAGGTCCGCGAACTCAAAGAACGCTTTCCAGAGAAGACGATATCGGTTGACGGCAGCGTATCTATAGAAGATGCTGGAATTCTCCGCGACGCTGGAGCAGATCGGCTTATTGTCGGTTCGGCCATCTTCGATAACGGTAATGTCGTAGACGCTTTCCAGAAGTTCGAGAATATTTAATTGCGAAACAAACTCTTGCGTATGATATAATATACGCATGTCTCTCACTGACGCAAAAGTCCGCGAGCTTGAAACCAAAGCGCACGATATTCGAGTGTCGATTATCGAGATGCTTATCGAGGCAAAATCCGGCCACACTGCCGGTCCTCTTGATATGGCGGATATTTTTACCTATCTCTATTTCTCAGGTGCGATGAAGTACGACTCTAAGCGACCCGATTGGCTAGAACGCGACAGGCTTGTCCTCTCAAATGGCCACATTGCTCCGGTACTCTATGCGACCATGGCACATGCGGGCTATTTTCCTATGGACAAGCTCGCAACACTACGCAAATTCGGCTCGATACTCCAAGGGCACCCGCATCGCGAATGGTTACCGGCACTTGAGACTTCATCTGGCCCGCTTGGTTGCGGACTTTCTCAGGCAGTTGGTATGGCTATTGCTGACAGAATGGATCACGGAGCGGTGTCGTCGAAGCAAATCTTCTGCCTCTTGGGCGATGGCGAGCTTGATGAAGGAAATAATTGGGAAGCAATTATGCTTGCGGGTAAGGAGCGTTTGCATAATCTCACGGTAGTTGTAGATCGTAACTGTATACAGATTGATGGATTTACTGAGGATATCATGCCGCTTGAACCTTTGGGGGACAAATGGCGTGCTTTCGGTTGGCATGTGCAGGAGTGCGATGGGCATAATTTCCTTGATATTGACCGAGCGTTCGGTGAAGCTCGAGCAATATTCGACAAGCCTTCGGTTATTCTTGCGCGCACGATAGCATCGAAAGGAATTCCTGCTTTCGAGCGAAAGTTCGAATGGCATGGTAAGCCTCCGACAACACCGGAGGAGATTGCTACTGCCCGCGAAGCGCTTCATATGTAGCAAAGCTGTTGCGTATGTTTTGTCAATAAAAATATCACAAAAACTTTATTAAAATTTTAAAATGCTGAACCCCTTACAAAAACTCAATGAAAAAATGTTCGACAAAGATGTCGAGCAAGTTCCGATTCGCAAGGGTTTTGGCGAAGGTTTGGTAGTGGCTGCAGAAGCAGATATGAATGTTGTGGGCCTTTGTGCTGACCTTACTGAATCGACACAAATGTACCTTTTTAAAGAGAAATTCCCAACGCGCTTCCTCGAGATCGGCATTGCAGAACAGAATCTTGCGGCGGTTGCGAGTGGTATGGCTGCTATGGGTAAAGTGCCATTTATCACTTCATATGCGATGTTTAGCCCCGGACGCAATTGGGAGCAGATTCGCACGACTATTGCATACAATTATCGGCCAGTGAAGATTGCTGGTTCACATGCGGGTGTATCAGTCGGTCCCGATGGAGGAACGCATCAGGCAATTGAAGACATTGCTATTACCCGAGTGATGCCACGGATGGTAGTGCTTTCTCCATGTGACGCTATCGAAGCTAGGAAAGCCATCGTCGCTGCGGCGAAGACCACCACGCCAGTATACATCCGCCTTGCCCGAGACAAAACGCCGATCATTACGAGTGATCAGACGCCATTTACGATAGGGAAAGCTGAAGTATATTTCGCTCCGAAAGAAGGGAAAGCAGTAGTAGGAATCGTAGCCACGGGCGCGCTTCTTCATAAGGCTCTTTCGGCTGCACAAGAGCTTGAGAACGAGGGTGTTGCGGTGAAAGTAGTGAATCTCGCGACGATTAAACCTCTCGATGAACAAGCCATCTGGACTCTCGCTCAAGAAACTGGTGCAATAGTGACCGTCGAAGAGCATCAGATCGCAGGCGGGATGGGAAGTGCAGTAGCTGAATGCCTTGCTCAACACGCTCCAGTTCCTGTGGAATTCATCGGTGTCCGTGATCAATTCGGCCAATCAGGCACTCCGGCAGAGCTCATCGAGCACTATGGTATGGGAGTAAGTCACATTAAAGCGGCGGTGGAGAAAGTATTGCTTAGGAAGCGGTAAAACTTCTTTTCAACACCCCATATTTACAAAAACCTCAATATCCGCTACAATCGTACACATGATTTCAAATGCCACATTTATTAAGGTGACCCTACTGATTACTGGTACCACTCCGGGGCTAGCCTTTGTGATGCATTCGAAACTCTCATAACGAAAGAAAGAATGAATCCCAGAAACGAGCCCCGGAAACAGGGCTCTTTGCATATACGGCGCGGTACCTTATATGCTCATATGTTCATTGTTTAAAATGTCGGTAATGCAGTAAACATCAACGTTGAAAGGAATTATGCCAGTTGAGACAAGATTACTCAGAAGTCCGTTCAGAAAGACGGTGCCTGCTAGTGCAAAGCCACCAAGGAAAGAGTTCATTGCGACGATAACTGTTCGTGACAAGCCCCCACAACAGGATCGGCTTTATAAAAAGAAGCGGGGCGACACTCTTGCTCCAAAAGATGCAAGTGTGGTGTGGCGAGACCTTGGGGATGGTTTTGGCCGTCGGGAATTCTTTAGACTGCAAAGATCAGATGTTGCGGAACCTGAGCTCATGACAAAAAATGAGCGTGAAGTGTACGTTGCTTCGGTCATTGCTCGGGTGCGATCCGGAGAACTCTTGCACTTCTCTTCGAAGACTGGCTTCCAGATTATTACCATGCCAGCGGAGTGCATGTCTGGTTGGGTATACTGCCAGACCAATGGTCGGACTAGCCATGGCCGTCGCATTCGTTGCGTATTTACCAATGGTCAATGGTGGAGTGTTTCCCTCGCCAGAAAGACAACTGTGGCTTAGCAGTAGTACGTACATTGTTCCCAGACCTCGCGAAAGCGGGGTTTTTATATGGCTAGTCAAAATTTTAATAAATAAAAAACATCCTGATCTTTCAATCAGAATGCGATAAATTAACGTAATCTAAAGCCCCATGTACTCACACGAGATTCGCACTCAATGAAGAGTGGCTGCTCGCCGCAGAAATAAATTCTGAGCTCACATCTCGGGGATTCATCGTAAAAAAACGTCAGTATTAACTTGGCATTGCTATTCAACGTGCTGTCCGTTTCGGCAATAATACTTTGGTCTATTCGGCGAGGCGCTGGCTCAAGTACCAAACGCTGGAACTTTTCTAGTAGCGGCGTGACATTTTGACTGTGCAAATCAAATGCTTCCTGAAGGTTTTTGCCGATGGCTTCATCAGTTGCTTCGCCGTCAGCTTTCACGATGCCTTGTAGTGCGACGATTAGCTTAATGCGGACCGAATCAATAGCTGTGTACGTGAGGTGGCCGAGCTTAGCGGCGACCTCGGGACAATTAATTACACGATACTCAATGTTTGGGACGCTCATGTTACCTTTCGTTGTTGCCGTAGTGACCTATTTTATTGTTGTACTGAGGGATTTGTCTGAAAAATATATTAAAACCCGAATTCTCTTTTGAATTAGAATGAATCTCCTGTATTCTGTACCTATGAAAAAAACTTAAGAACCAGAAACTTCTCGCGGTTTTCTGACAGTGAACGTAATGAAATATATCTCTTGAGAAAGAAAGGATACTCATATGAAGATGTGGGAGACGCTCTCCAACGAGCATCATCAGCAATATGGAATGAAGTAGAGAGAAACAAAGTAAATGGTATCTATGATCCCCTGAAGGCAAAGCACAAGGCATACGTGAGTCGTCAAGAAGCAAAATACCAAGGAATGAAGATTGTTGAGGACAAAAGACTTAAGGAATTTGTTGAGATATCACTCCTTGCAGGACAGTCACCTGAAGGTATTTCAGGGAGGCTCAGATACAAAAGAGAAAAGAATATCCCCTACATCTCAAAAGAGAGCATATATCGGTACATAAAGTCTCCGTATGGGAGGAAAATCGAGGCGAAATTGAAAAAGGAAAAGAAGCGAGGAAAGAAGAGGGGTAACAAAGGTACCCTTGATGGTAGAACCTTCATCGACAAACGACCTAAGTATATCAACGAAAGGATGAGAGTCGGGCATGCAGAGTTCGATTTCATCGTATCAGGGAAAGGAGGAAAAGGGATCGTACTCACAGCTACTGATCGTAAGTTACGTGTATCATTTTTCGAACCGATATATGACGTGACCGTACCTGCCATCCACAAAGCGATGTGGAAGATCAAAGAAAGGTATTCTGAGTGGAAGACAGGAACCACTGACAACGATATCCTCTTCGTACGGCACAAAGAGCTCGAGAAAGAACTCAGTATCAGGATATATTTTTGCCACCCCTACCATTCATGGGAGAAAGGATCAATTGAAAATGTAAATGGAGAGATACGTGATGACGTTCCCAAAGGAAGTGATATTTCAAAATATCCTCCTACATTCTGGAAGAAGATGGAAAAGAAGCTTAACGATCGATTCATGGAATGCCTCGACTTTCAAACCCCTTCTGAAGCCTTAACCCTTTGTCGTAAACAAAAAAATCTCCGAGAAATTCGGAGAAACAAAAGAAAATGATTCATTCTAATTGAGGCCGTCGGGCGGGAAAGTGCTTTGTTTAACATACTAATACACAATATATAGAAGTCAATTAAATAAAAGCCCACCTGCCATTTACGGCACGTGGGTGAAGAATTAGATTCGCGTCAGCAACTGCTCGTTAAAGCCGGGGAATCGCTTTTCGAGGTCATCGAACGTAACGCCCCGTGGAATCACTGCGACGACAAAGTCGTCTAGAATGCACACGGCAGAGCCGAGTTCGACTTGAGGGAACTGATACATGATCGTTTTCTCCAAGAGGTCTTGAACTTCAGCATACATGCCCTCCAATCGAATGCTCTCGGCAAGAAGTTCGGTGGTTTGCATCTTCGAGAACATCATGTCTTGTAAGCCCATGCCGTACGCCCGCAGTTCGGTGATTCCGAATGCTGAGTCGAAAGCCCGTGCTGCAATCGTTCTGTCGAGATTGTTACGCGTAGCCATAATAGAGAATAGCACAGTAAAAACCCTCTGTGTTCGGTCATTCATGACACCCAAGATCTCGAACTGCTCGCTTCTCGGGAATCCCAAATAAATGGGTAATCCAAATCTAGCAGCCTGCTCGAGCAATTCTTCGATTTTCTCTGATCCCAGTGGCGGTCCACTATCGATGGTTTTCGGTGGAACGACCCTGCCAATTGCTCCAGACCGTCGCCACACTTCCCAGAAGCGTGGTTCTCCAACTTTATGTATTGCAGCAGCCATTTTTTTCTATAGCCTTTCTTGGTTTTGTTATTTAAAAATCTACCTAAAAATACGTTAGCATACAACTTTAATAGTGTCAACTTTATTAAAAAATTTTTATAAGACTAAAAGAAAAAGCATTCCGACCCTTCGATCAGAATGCTTGAAGCTCAACGTAACGAGTAGGTCCATTCGCCGGTGGCCCATGAATGTTCGATACAGATCGGTTTGTCGTTGTAGAAATAGACGATGATCACATCATCCGGCCGAACTTCGCCCCGATACAAATTGATTATCAGTCTCGCTGTGCTGCCGATGTCACTCCGTACCGAAGGTTCGATGATCTGTTCGATCATAAAAATTTTCGGACCTCGAAGTATTCGCAGCAATCGATCCACCAAGATACTACAGTCTTTTGCTGGCTTGTGGAAGACTGCTTTAAGGTTTCCATTGGCAGTGGTAGTAGCTTCGCTACCGGCTGCAATGATGCTTTCGACCACCACAATGAAACCCTTGCGGGTGCAACTAATTGACCTGAGTGTTTGAATACCAAGTTTACTTACGGCATCTGGGCTTATGCTGATACTGTATGTCATTTCATTCATATTTCTAGATATTATTTAAGATCATTTCGTTCAATCACCCCATGAGTTAATTCTCCATGGAGCTGTCAAATTGCTACGTTATGTATAACATGTATAATAAATAAGTCAATAGCATCAGTTTTCACGATATATAGTATAGTAATATTGACTGTAATCATATGTCACTTTTTAATTTAGTATCACAATTTGAACCAGCAGGAGATCAACCGAAGGCTATAGAGGGCCTCGTTGATGGGCTCAAAAAAGGTTTGCGTCATCAGACGCTTTTTGGTGTTACTGGGTCGGGTAAGACATTTACCGCGGCGAATGTTATCGCGGCCCACAATAAGCCGACGCTTGTCATCGCTCACAATAAGACGCTTGCAGCCCAGCTCGCTCAGGAGTATCGGGAATTTTTTCCTAATAATGCCGTGCATTATTTCGTCTCATACTACGACTATTATCAGCCAGAAGCGTATATGCCGGTTACCGACACCTATATCGAGAAAGAAGCAATGATCAATGAAGAGATCGACCGCCTTCGCCACGCTTCGACACAAGCACTCCTCACACGTCGTGATGTGATCATTGTCGCTTCGGTATCGTGCATATATGGCCTCGGTTCACCAGAAGAATACCAAAAGGTAAATATGAAGCTTGCGCGTGGCATGGAAATCTCGCGTAATGAACTCATTCGTTGGCTCATTGATATTCATTTTACTCGTACTAACGCAGACATAACTCCCGGAAGTTTTCGTGGAGTGGGGAATGTTATTGAGATTATGCCGGTGAATGAACGCATTATTTATCGTATCGAATATGACATGTCAACGATATCGAGTATAACCGAGATTGACTCTATTACCCGCGCTGTGGTGCGAAGTGTCGCGACAGTATTTATTTTCCCTGCGAAGCATTTCATTAGTAATGATGAACAATCAAAGCGAGCATTTAAGACTATCGGCGCTGAGCTTGAATCGCGATTGAAAGAACTCGAAAAGGCCGGCAAAGTCATCGAGACCGAACGCTTGAAGCGAAGGGTGAAATACGATCTCGCTCTCATTCGCGAAGTGGGGTATTGCAATGGTATTGAGAATTATTCTCGGCACTTCTCAGGTAAAATGCCTGGTGAAGCTCCGGACACGTTGCTTGCATATTTCCCTCATGTGAAGGATCCAAAGACCGGAGAAATGGTTCCCGACTTTCTCACCATCATCGATGAATCGCATGTGACGGTGCCACAGCTTGGAGGAATGTATGCTGGCGATGCTTCACGTAAGAGTACGCTCATTGACTATGGCTTCCGTCTTCCTTCGGCGCGGGATAATCGTCCGCTTACTTTTGCTGAATTCGACAAGGCTGTTGGCCAGACTATATATACGTCCGCGACTCCGGGTAGTTATGAGCGAGAACTTAGCGTGCCACCTGCGGGACGCACCGTTGAACAAGTCATTCGTCCGACGGGTCTTGTCGATCCGGTGATTGATATTAAGCCAGTGACTGGATCTACTACATATAAAGGACAAATTTTCGACTTCATTGAAGAAGCGACCAAAGTCATCGCTCGTAATGAACGCGCGATAGCGACAACCCTCACCAAGAAAATGGCGGAGGACCTTTCGGTATACCTTAAAGAGAAGGGAATTAAAGCCGAATATTTACATAGTGATATTAAAACGATTGATCGAATTACTATTCTTACGGAATTTCGTCGCGGTAAATTTGATTGTCTCATTGGTGTGAACTTGCTCCGAGAGGGACTCGACCTACCGGAAGTGTCGCTTATCGGTATTCTTGATGCAGATAAAGAAGGCTTTTTGCGTTCTGATACTTCGCTCATTCAGACTATTGGTCGTGCTGCGCGTAATGCAGCTGGACGAGTGATTCTCTATGCGGATCATATGACAGGATCGCTCAATCGCGCTATTGCCGAGACCGAGCGTCGTCGAACAATTCAGACCGCGTACAATACTAAGCACGGCATCACTCCACAGACAATTCTCAAAAAGATTCACGATATTACCGATCAGCTTCGAAGCGATCATGATAAAGCGGTGGTCGAACTTATTAAAATCGACGAAATTGCTTTCAAAGAAAATCCCAAGAAGGTCATAGCTGAGAAAGAACGACAGATGAGCGAAGCTGTTAAGGTGCTCGATTTCGAGACTGCAGCGATACTTCGCGATGAACTTGAAGCGCTTCGTAAGAAGACCGAACGTGCAGCGAAAGAAGAGAAGAAGGGGAAGGCTGCGAAAACGCGAAAGAGTTCGATGAAATAGTATCGCGCCAATCTTTTTAAATTTATAAAAATTTGACAAATGAGTAGCTAATGTGCTATGGTTTTTTTGAATTTGTCCCAAAACTAACGATTAAACAAAGGGTTTTGCTTGAAAAACAAAAAACGCGCCAAAACAGCGCTTAATAAAAAAGAAAAAAACATCCAGAGGAGTGTCATTGCGACGTTTGTCGCATTGGGACTTCTTGCAGTCGCCGGATATGCATTCGAACTGTGGCATGAGCATTGCCAGAAAGTTCGTGCGGAAGAAATCATTGCACTCGGCTTGGAGGGCGGAGATGATAAAATTGTCGACAGACACTTGTGGATCGTCCATAACATTCCTGACCCGCCGGTGGATCCAAATAAAATCCCCGTCCACATTGTCTATCGTCGCAATAGTCATTACAAATGGCAGCTCATGGGAACAGGTACACTCCTTGCCAATTTTCGGGATGGTGATATTGCTACAGCGTATCATGTCCTCGAGGATCAGCCCGGAGAATACGGGTATCGCATTATCAGTCGGAGAGAGCTTCGCGGTTTGGAGCCCGTTGTCCCAATCACTAACTGTGTACCAAGTACAAATATTCTGACTGATGATTTCATCATTTGCAGAAGTGATCCGAAGGGTACCACATTCCCAACTATCTATCTTCCATTTTCGACGAATCACTTCGTTGAATTTACACCAGGCATGGAGCTTGAAATGAAGAAGTATGATGGAATCTTTCATTTACGCACATACCCTAATCAGATCGTGAGGGGTGGATTCATTGCAGATGTTAAACCGGGTGTGCAGTACATCTTTTTTCCCCTCGAGGTAGAGCAGGGTGAAAGTGGTACTGGAGCTTGGAGTGACACTGAGGACTCAGGACACTTCATGGTCATCATTCGACATTTTTTCATCTCAAGTGAGAAAATTACCTCGATGTTTCATCTTCCGAACAATCAATATTACGCTGTAGCATACAGCGTTAAGATTGAGCATGATTAGGACTTTGATAGCGTCGAATAGGCCACATATACAGTGTGGTCTTTTTATTTATTTTATATTTGATGAACCGTCTATTTTCGTGGTAATCTACCCTAATGATTAAGAAAAGTACTGCCGGACAAAAGATGAAAGCAATTATTTTAGCCGCGGGCAAAGGTACGCGCATGGGAGATTTGACGAAGAGCATTCCGAAGCCGATGCTCTCGGTTTTTGGCAAGCCAATTCTCGAGCACATCATTATGGGCATAGCGGACGCGGGTATTAAAGAGATTTTTATTGTAGTTGGACATCGATCCGAGATTATTACGAATTATTTCGGAGACGGATCGAAATGGGGTTTGACGATAGCCTATGGCGAACAGACGGTGCAGGATGGTACGGGTAAAGCGCCTGAGATAGCTCGGGATTTTATCGGTGGCTCTCCATTTCTTTTAACCTATGGTGATATTCTCGTTAAGCCTGAGACATATACCAAAATGGTCCAGCGTCATGCCAAGACTGATTCGCCGAATCTTCTCACGGTTGTTGCGGGCAAAGACGTGACTAAAGGAGGTGTGATTTTTTTTGATCAGGATTTTAATATGAAGCGTCTTGTCGAGAAGCCGAGTCTTGCTCAGCTTGAAGAATTAAAGCGTGAAGGGCTTATTACTGAAGGCGATACGGTCTGGTACAATGCTGGTATTTATATTTTCGAACCGCATATTTTTGAATTCACCCGTCAGCTCGTTAAATCTCCTCGTGGCGAATATGAACTGACCGATGCTATCGCTATGCTTGTCAATGCGAAGCACGGTGTCGCTGGAATGGAGATCGAAGGTCGCTGGGTAGATGTTCGTGATCCGGAGGTCTTGGCGCAGTTAATGGGGGAGACATATTAAATTTTAAATATGTGGGTTTGACCACTCACCCCATTTCATGGTACGCTTGCGGCAATGACTGACAAAAAAACTGCTCAAAAAGGTGCGAAAAAAGCCATCACTGCAAGCGATGAGATCGTCGTGCGGGGAGCGCGTACCCATAATTTAAAAAATATTACGGTTACGATGCCTCGTAATAAAATGGTGGCAATTACCGGACTATCTGGCTCGGGTAAGTCTTCGCTCGCTTTCGATACGATATTTGCCGAAGGACAGCGACGTTACATCGAATCGCTCTCTTCATATGCTCGACAATTCCTCCGCCAATTCCAAAAGCCCGATGTTGATGAGATAACTGGTCTTTCTCCCGCTATTTCTATCGACCAAAAGTCTCGGTCTAATAACCCACGTTCGACGGTCGCGACTATTACAGAGATTTACGATTACTTGCGCGTGCTTTTTGCTCGCGTTGGCCGACCTCACTGTCTCGAGTGTAATCGTCCGATTTATCGTCTATCGAAAGAAGAAATTCTTGACACTATTGTTCGGCAGGTAACGGGGAAGAATAAAAAGTCTCGCGAGGTTTTTGGTGTGGAGGTGACACAAGCGAAAGTGGGCATTTACGCTCCGGTTGTTGTGGGACGAAAGGGTGAATACTATCAACTTCTCTATGATATGTTGGGTAAAGGCTATGACCGTGTGAAAATCGACGGCAAAGTCATGCGTCTTCGCGAGCAGATTATTCTTGATAAAAATAAAAAGCATGATATTGATGTGCTTGTTGATGAGATTTTCTTGAGTGAATTTGTTATCGCGAGTGACAAAGTGAAGACTGACAAAGCCGACAAGAGCGACAAGACTGATAAAAATGATAAAAAGCCTGCAAACAATTCTCAGGTGGAGAATGCCCGCGAGCGTTTGTCAGAGGCGCTTGAAAAGGCTATAGAGGAAGCGAGCGGGCTGATTAAGATTGAAATGCCCGGTGAGAATGGCCCCGAAGAGAAGCTCATGTCGGTCAAATTCATGTGCCCATACGATGGCTTCTCATATCCCGAGATCGAGCCGCGGCTTTTCTCATTTAACTCTCCATATGGAGCTTGTCCTGAATGTAATGGTCTCGGTACCGAAGGGCTCTTTAGTGATGATCCATGTAAACGCTGTCACGGAGCGCGTCTTCGCGATGAAGCGCTTTTTGTACGTATTGATGGAAAGAATATCGTTGAGACGACGGCATTAGCTATTGATCAAGCGCGGGATTTCTTTGAGAAATTATCACTCACTCCAACTGAACGCGAAATCGCAAAGGTGGTGCTAAAAGAAATCGAAGACCGACTACAATTCATGATTAATGTCGGTATTGAATACCTCACGCTCGACCGAAGAGCCAATACACTTTCAGGTGGAGAAGCACAGCGTATTCGTCTTGCTTCACAGCTAGGTTCCGGCCTCGTTGGAGCTCTTTATGTGCTCGATGAGCCAACTATTGGTCTTCACCAGCGAGATAACGATCGTCTCATCGGTACGCTTTTACATCTTCGTGATATTGGTAACACTATTATTGTCGTCGAACACGATGAAGATACTATGTATGCTTCTGATTATATTGTGGATATTGGTCCCAAAGCCGGCGTGCATGGCGGTGAAGTGGTAGTGCAAGGATGGCTTGAAGACTTGCTCACTGCAAAGACTCTTCCAGCTAACGGAGAGCCGAGCGGTTCATCGAGTGACAAGCTTGGTGCTCGAACATCACTCACTCTGGCTTACCTTCGAGGAGACAAAAAGATTCCAATGCCCGATGAACGTCGCGAACCGAAAGGCAAGCTTATGATTCGTGGAGGAAATGTATTTAATATTAAAAATATGGACATTGATGTACCGCTCGGTTGCTTCAATGTTATCACCGGAGTGTCTGGTTCTGGAAAATCTTCATTTATGTATGAGATTCTTCATAAGAATCTCCAAGCTCGCCTCGAATTCCGCCATCGAACTGCGCAAATTTATAATGTAGCGAGCTTTGCAGGAACTGAATACCTCGGCCGTACTATCCTCATCGACCAATCACCGATCGGTCGTACTCCACGTTCAAACCCCGCAACATACACTGGCGCTTGGTCACATATCCGCGATCTTTTTACTGCATCTGCAGAAGCGCGAGCACGAGGCTGGGGTTCAGGAAGATTTTCTTTCAATGTGAAGGGTGGACGTTGCGAAGCATGTCAGGGTAATGGAGAGATTGCCGTCGAGATGCATTTCTTGCCGACTGTCTATGTGCCGTGTGAAGTGTGCGCCGGCAAGAGATTTACCAAAGAGACGCTCGAGATCAAGTACAAGAAGAAGAATGTTTTTGAAATTCTTCATATGACTATCGATGAAGCACTTGAATTCTTCGAGGATATTCCTGCTGTTTCAGATCGATTAAAGACCCTGCAAGAAGTGGGTCTTGGGTATCTCGAGCTCGGTCAGTCTGCAACGACTCTCTCAGGTGGAGAAGCACAGCGTGTGAAAATATCTGCGGAGCTGTATCGCGCGCATTTGCAGAAGACTATTTATCTTCTTGATGAACCGACCGTAGGACTTCACTATGAGGATGTGGCTAAGCTTATTGAGATTCTCCAGCGACTCGTGAACAAAGGCAATACCGTTGTGGTCATTGAGCATAATCTCGATCTTATTAAAGCTGCTGACTATATTATTGATATCGGTCCTGAGGGAGGAGCAAAAGGTGGTAAAATTGTCGCAAAGGGCACACCAGAGGATGTCGCAAGGAACGCTGCATCTTTCACAGGTCAATACCTTAAAAAAAGCTTGAAGAAGTCATAATGGATAGCGGATATTTTAAAAAAAAGACGACAAAACCATTGCCCGATGCACCGGGGGTTTATTTTTTCTTGAATAAAAATAATAAGATTCTCTATATCGGTCGTGCTACGTCTCTTCGTGATCGTGTAAAGAGTTATTTTAAAGACGACCTCATCGCCACCCGCGGGCAACTTCTCGTAGATATGGTCGCAACTGCGGATCATATCAAGTACGAACAAGCGGACTCCGTCCTCGAAGCCATCATTCTCGAGAGCAATCTTATTAAGAAGCACCAGCCATACTACAATACTAAGGAGAAAGACGATCGTTCATATAACTATGTCATCAT
The DNA here is from genome assembly GCA_903893855.1 of Candidatus Tayloriibacteriota bacterium. GTDB lineage: Bacteria > Patescibacteriota > Minisyncoccia > Phycocordibacterales > PALSA-1337 > PALSA-1337. The sequence continues at coordinate 34,726 of CAITNV010000023.1, read as the reverse complement.
CACCGAAGAAGAATTCCCACGTGTAATCGTAGTGCGTGGGCGTGAACTCGAGAAGACCGCGGCCGACACTTCATCTCCGGCAGTCTATAAGATTCGTAAACAATTCGGCCCCTACCCACAAGGAGCACTTCTTCGTGAGGCTTTGGCCATCATTCGCAAGATCTTTCCTTTCCGCGATGCACGAGCACGCGTGCCATATAATGAAGCTTTTTACCAATCGATCGGCCTTTCTCCGGATACGAGATCGCCAGAGGCTCGCAAGGAATACGCTCGCACCATACGCAATCTCACCCTCTTTTTCGAAGGAAAAAAGAAAGCCCTCGTGCGCGCGCTTGAGCGAGAGATGAAAGCATTTGCGAAGACCCAACAGTTCGAAAAGGCCGGCGCAGTGAAGAAAACACTCTATGCTCTCGGCCACATTCAGGACGTGTCACTTATTAAAAAAAGTGATGTAGTAACACCTGCAGAAGGTACTGGTTCCCCAACCCACACCCCGTTCCGCATCGAAGCCTACGACGTCGCACACCTTGGCGGTTCCGAGAATGTCGGCGTTATGACCGTCGTCGAGAATGGTGAGATCGAGAAGACTCAGTATCGTAAATTTAAAATCTCTCGCGATGTCAACAATGACGTTGCAAGTCTCACCGAGATTCTTCGGCGTCGTCTTGAACATACCGAATGGCCAATGCCCAATATTATCGTGGTGGATGGCGGTACAGCGCAGATTAATGCTGCAGAGAATATACTTAATGAGCGTGGCCTCGGTATTCCTGTCGTGTCCGTGGTGAAGGATGAACATCATCGTCCTCGCGATATTATGGTGGGGAAGACGCCAGCCACGTTCCCTGTATCGTATCGAGCGCACATCCTTGTTGCCAATAGTGAAGCGCATCGTTTTGCTATTACTTTCCACCGCAAGCGACTCGAGAAAAAAATGATGCTATAATAATGCCATATGGCAATTATCAGAGTCGGTGTCCTTCGCGGAGGCCCTTCAGATGAATACGATGTCTCACTCGCAACCGGCAAGACCGTGCTCGCGAGTCTTTCGCATGATAAATTTCGCGACAAATACCACGTGCACGATATCCTCCTCTCGAAGGATGGAGTGTGGTATCACTCAGGTGTGCCCATTGCGGTGGAGCGTGCTCTTGCTCAGGTGGATGTGGTGGTGAATGCGCTTCATGGAGCCTATGGTGAGGATGGTAAGGTGCAAATGCTTTTGGAAGCCCATGGTGTTCCGTTTACGGGTAGTAAGGCTTTTGCTTCTGCTGTGGCAATGAATAAAGTCTTGACGAAAGATAGTTTCGTGCGTTATGGAATAAAGACGCCGAGGCATATTTTAATTGACTCCGCAAGCCTCGCTGATGGAAGTCTTTTAGAGAAAATTGATACTATCTTTAGAACTTTTTCATTACCGGTCGTAGTGAAGCCGTCGGAGAGCGGTTCTTCGGTTGGTATATCAATTGCCCGTGCGCATGGTGATCTTGCCCCGCATATTTTGAAAGCGTTTCAATATAGCGTGCGTCGCGATGGTACCGTCGCTCCAGTAATGGTTGAGGAATTCATCGCGGGCACTGAAGCGACTGTGGGTATCATTGATAATTTCCGTGGAGAAGAGCTTTATGCCTTGCCTGTCGTTGAGATTCGCCACAATCGGGACTTTTTTGACTATGAATCGAAATATTCACGCGACGACGTTGTTGATCATCGTGGTAAAAAAGTCGCTGCGGAGGAAATAGTGCCAAGTCATTTTAGTAGCGAGATCAAGGCTGAACTCGAGCGTCTGGCCCGTGACATTCACCGAGTGCTTGGGCTTCGACACTACTCCCGATCTGACTTTATCGTGGCTCCACGACGGGGGATTTATGCGCTTGAGGTCAATACGCTACCCGGCCTTACCGAGACGTCCATTGTCCCCAAAGCCCTCGCTGCAGTGGGCGCAAGTCTGCCCGATTTCTTCGATCATATCGTGACACTTGCAATCGAAGGAAAATAATGTAAAATACTATCGTTGTTGAAATTTGAATATACCCGTTACATACGGGCCCTTAGCTGTTTTGGTAGATATACACCTTTCGGCTAGGAAGCAATGTTCGTATAAGTTACAATGTATTAAAGCGGGCCCTTAGCTCATCTGGTAGAGCACCTCATTTGCAATGAGGGGGTGGCAGGTTCGAGTCCTGTAGGGTCCACAACATTTGACAAACAATAATAACGTATGTTATTTTGTCTTTAGCAAGTTCAACGATTAACGGAAAGGAAATTTATGAACTCGTCATTTAAAGACCTCATGTATGTCTGTCTCTTCACTCTCGCCTTAGATGCGGGAGTGTTACGGATAAACAAAATCGCCGGTGGTGTTCTAATTGCAATCCTATTCGTAGGAGCAATTGCTGAACTTATTCGGCAGATTCTGGCAGACAACAGGAAAGGCTAGACTTACTCAGTAGGGTATCGGGATGTAAGTCTAAAACTTTCAAATCAAGCGTACCATTGCCGGTGCGCATTTTATTTTCCTCAAAATCAAGTTAATCTTTCACATATTTTTTTAAACTAATATAAAATAAAACTTTGAAATTAATAAAATAAAGCCCCACTCCTGAGTGGGGGGTAACGTAATTACAAGATACTACGCTTTAGTCGCGTAAGCGGCGGGGACGGTGCGCGGACGGGCTTGCCATTTTGCGAGCTGGTGGTATCGGAGGAGTTGCTGACAAAGATTCCGATGCATGATGTAGCGAAACGCTTGGCCATAGCCTGTGGGCATTTGAGCGATGCAAGCTTCTGTGTCGTCGAGAAGCGCTTGCACATCGAGCATTTCGGTTAATTTCAACATCTGCTCGCGATCCATGAACGGGTAATCATGACAATCGTTTCCTCGGTTGTGGGCCATGATACGGTTATAAATTTCACGGTTTACGCGCCATTTGAGGAATTTGTACTGAAGATTTGCAAGGAACGAAAGTAGAGGATTCATAAACTCCTGTGTTGAAGGTTGGCAATCAGAGTCTATACACACCATGTATACGGACTCAGTTGTGCTAACCTTGGGTCAAGGAATCGTGTTTTACTGTATCATATTTACCATAGCTTACAGTAGATGTCAATTATTTTGCTGTTGACATCTTCATAAAATAATGAAATCATCCAAGGTGGACTTTGCATTTCGCAACGTATAACAAATAATACAGCATAAGGTCATGTATGAATGATGAGGAAAAAAAGCTTCGCATACAGCAAGAACAAGCCCAAGCAACTTTTGCTCGCAAAGCTTTGAATGAAGGAAAAGGAGCTGAGGCTCTGTCCTTCCTTCAGGAGACAACAGCGTTCTGGCCACAGAATCTGATTACAATCATGAGTGTGCTCGGTTTCCATTATGGGAATTTAACACTAAGGAAAAAAGCTTCTTTCCTTTTTCGCAAGCACCTAAAGCTCTGCACAAATGTGAAAAGCCTCGAAGCGTCTGTTCGGTGGTTAAATAACCCAATACGTAGCAGGACTATAGGTTTGGGTGGGCTAGGGTTGGCGATTGATTGTCATCGTAAGTCACTTGAACCAAGTTGGAACGGTATCTGGGACAATCCTGCTCTTGCAGGAGGTCAAGAGGCTTTGGCAACTTTTGTCGGCAAGCATCCCGATGAAGTTACCGATCCTGAAGTTTGCTTGATCGCTGCTTCTCAGGTTGGTAATTGGTCTCCGTGGGTAAAGCGTTACCGTGCCCTAAACGGCAACCCAAACAACCCTAAATTCCTAAAGTTGTGGGCTTCCAAGACGGTTCTTAAGATCGAAAATCCTTCGATTTGTGAAATGAGAAGGCTCAGGAAATTTACCGAATTGGGTGATATTCATGAGGTGAGATCTTTCCTCCGTAATATTACTCGCACTCAAAGGAGCGCAGAGGGAAGAATGACGAATCGCGTATTCGCGCAATATGCTCTCTACCTCTACTGCGAATGCGAGCGGTTGGAGCACGTCATTGATGATTGGGTACATATTGCTGAGAGCGCTTTGTATCTCAACCATTACATGGTGGAGCGAATTGCTCAACGCGTACTTGCGAACTTGGAACGTAATTCAAGTGCTGATGTAGTCTTTGATAGACTTGTGCGAAAGCATGGTAAAATCGAAGTGACACAATTCGCACTGCGAGACATCGGACCCCGTGGCAATCCAATCTGGCAAAATATTTACAGGCTCATTCCTGTAAACTCGGATGCCAGACGAATTTTGGCGGTGTATTCGCGCCTTGAGCTTGATTCCTATCGCTAGACTTCCAAACCCTGTATCGCTTAAGTCGATGCAGGGTATTTTATTTAACATAAAAAAGCCGAACATAAAGTTCGGCGAGAGTACTTGCAATTACCAATCTCGAGTCTTCGGCATCTGGCCGAGCTTGTCCTCAGTGTAGACGTTGTTGCGCATGTTCAGAATCCCTCTAAAAGGCTTTGAGGTGAATCGGAACGTCTTGGTAGCGCAGGGGGCCAATTTTTGCTTCTCTCCAAGAGCCCTACGTATGGCATCGTAGCTTCGTCTCGTTGCTTCGCCGAAATATAGGGTCACTAGATCGGCGAACTCATTACGTGGAATCGAATTCTTCATAACATTGTTTCGTACTACAGTCGTAACGTTAACCTAATTTAGTTTAATGCTAAAGCGCTATCTTTGCAACCAAAAATCACTGCTACACTGCGGGATATCGGTCTTCTTTTACATAAAAAAACGCGAATAATCGCGTTGTAAAAAACTTGCTCAATATGCTACACTTCCCGCAACGAAAGGACCTTGAAAATGAGAAAACGATTAAGTGTATTCGGCGGGATTATTTTCTGCCTCGGTCTGACCTTATGTGCAGTTGGTAACGTCCAGTTGCATACCGATAGGTATCAGGCTAGCCATACGGGATCATTTCCGAGTAATTTACCACTACTCTGCAAACTCGGAATCGCAGTCATGCTCTGTGGCATTGATGCCGTTTTGGTCGCATTTGTCACTGGTTGGGCTCAGACGATACTATCGATCAGTCAAGCCAATCGCACTGCCCGCACGTACATCATTGCTCTAGTTACGGGTTTCGTATTCACTCCAGTTGTTTTAATTGCTGAAGCCCCACCTCAATTATTACTTCTTCCTGTATTTTGGGGATTAGCTCTGACCTTTATTTGCCATATCATTGAGGCAGTACGAATAAGTGGATAGTCTCGTAGTAAAAGGCACATCATCAATATCTCGCGCATACTCTGCGTGGGATTTTTTATTATTTAAATGGCTCTATTCCTATATATTTTAGAGGTGTCAAAATGATTGACAATATAGCCATATATGTTATAATGTACTAAAAGAACTTTGACAAACCATCGGTACAGAAATGAGCAAGCTAGCTTAGCTTTCTTGTGTCTGTACCGATGAACGGTCAGATCGTCGCTCACGGACAACGAGCAAATATGGCCCCAGAATGAGCCATTCCAATCGGAGAATCGTTTATGGTCCATAAAATTGGCCGGTTTATCACACCGGCAAATGTAGCGGCACTCGGTGCCAAAAACCACCACACGATGAATCGCCTCGGCACCATGCTGGGGCTTGAAATCGAGTACGTTGACATTAACCCCGAGGTTAAGGTCAGTGAGGTTGCCGAACGTTTGAGGGCAATTCTCGACTTCGGTGATGAGCCTGAATACCATAGCCACGGAGCGGCTGAAGGGCTTGTTAATGTGGTGCGGTATGTGAAACCATACCGGATTGAACAGCGCATCTGGGTTGGTGAAGACAGAATGTGCCAACATGCTACGGCGCAAGTCAGTATCGGGCTGTACCGCAAGGAGGAAAATCACCCCGTCGAAGTGTTCACGGTGTATTTCCACGACGGTGTCGCCATCGAATTCGTGCGTTCGACAGGGAGTTCGGATTCCCACATCGGACTGCGTGGGTACACTAACCGAATCGCAGAATTGAAAGCGGCGCGAAAAATCTGATCACTATAAGGAAAAAAATATGGAAAAATTCCTAGAGTTGGTAAAAAGCCCGCGGACCCTCCATAAGTGGACCGTTCCGGTTTGGCTCGCCATGAATTTCATGGCAGTTGTCTGTGCGCCGGAGAATGATCAGTCCTTTTCCGTTATGTTGGTCGTTTCCTCGCTCGTTTGGCTCGTGACAGCAAGCGGCTTTATTGAGGCCGCCGTGCAGGAAAATGAAGATGCATTTCTTGCCTTGTTTGGCATTAATTGCCTATTCACAATCCTCCTCGCCGGCTCGTTCGCATTCCAAGGCTTGGCATGGAATGCAGCTGCAACGGTGGGTATGTTCTTCGGGTTTGTGGTAATTCCAGTGCTATTCGTCTTCGCAGACATTTGGCTTACTGGTGCAAACTTGTTCCTACGCACAATCATCAACATTCTATATACCGCCGTTTGGGTGGGTATAGTCTGGGTTGTAGCATCTAATCGGGACCTCATCATCTTCAAACTGCGAGCCATCGGGGTCGCGATATAAGGAGGACAGACGTATGGATGACGAAATCCAATTACCGACGGTTAACTCGTGGCTGGGCATCCTATGGCTGGCCATCATGAACTACGCTTGGCTAGTCGCAATCGGCCTGCCACTTATCGTGGCATTGCTCTGGAGGATGCGGGACCCCGATCGGCCTCGTTGGAGCGCGCTCTCTGACAAAGTAGACAAGCGTCGCCGCGACGAAGAACATCGGGCACGCCTATATACTCGAGACCAAATGTGGTACGCCGCTCAATGCGAACGTCGCAGTGGTTGCCGGAGAATGCGTGACCGGCCACGCTACCTCTTCTGGGGTATCTGGTGGTCGTGGTACCACCTCAAGCAGTTGTGGAAATAAAACACAGCTAAGCTAAATTAAACACGGAGCATTACCGCAAGGTTGTGCTCCTTTTCTTTTGTTAGACCAAGCCTGCTGTTATTTGCCTTTTTTATTATTTGCTGTATACTATATGAGTGTCTGCGGGTCGTCAGACCTATCTGGCCATACTGAGCTGGAGACAGGCACATTAAAGTACGTCACCTTGAGTGGCGTTTTTTAATACCTCAGCATCATCCTCGATACGTAGTCCTGATCCAGTTGAATTTTGAATTAGTTTTATTTCACGATACTGCCGTATGAACCAAGCGGGAATAACACGCGGATTTCAGTATAGTCTATTAGCCTATCTTCAATATTTTTACCCTTCATATTCCTTGATTTTATAATATTACGCTTTCCTCACAATACACACCGGCGTCTGCTCTTTCGTTTGACCAAGAGGATTGTCTTTAAAGACGGCCTGACAAAACTTTATTGAAATAGACTTATCGGATCGCCCGAGAACATTTACTCCAATATCATTGGCATCGATAATCACCACAGGGCAACCGACGGCTTTCGAAAGTTCGCGTGCTACTTTGTCAGGCTTCGCAGGGCCGAGCTTTGCGTATTCATTGTAGGGTGGCAGGGTATATGAACATGGGCCGTCTATGGCATTAATATTGTTACCAACCACTCGATAGAAAACTCCTTTAAAACCAAAGGGTTTTGTGAAAGCCGATGCAGCCGCCGCAAAGAGGATTCGCAATGCTCCAGCTTCACGGATAGCTAGTTCCATGGTCCACGCGCTTCCAAGACCAATACCGTAGGGCGATTTGTGGACGAATTTGACGAGGAAATTCGCGAGCCTGCTCGGGTGAATGTCCTTGATAGGGAAAGCACGGCCTTGTGAAATAGCGACAATACGTTCGCTAATGAATATCATATCGCCGGCTTTGATATGCGCTGTGGCGTAGCGACGGAGAACATCGACCATTACATCATCTTTGGTAATGACATGTGTTCGTACTGGAAGGCGCTGCCAAGAACCCATGCTGTCGGCAAGGTTAATAACGGTGGACTTACCGGCATTTGCTACGAGGGTCTCTGGTGTATGTGACTTGGTGTTCATTTGAAAATACTTCGAATTATTTTAATAGGGTAATCATATCATATCCATAATATTGGCAAATAAAGAAATAATAAAATTTTCGTGCAAAAAAGCTTGACAATTGACGTGTACATGATAACGTTGCAATATAGTTCTTTTAAATTGTGACAGTACGTGCGCCGTGGCCGGTGTGCGTGATGTTTCAGAGCCCTCCTCAGCTTATGAAAAATCATATTTCAGTTTACGTCGGCGCCAGCTATAAGGGCTTTTCGGCCCTATGCTTGGCGGTTATTCTCCTCATCGGCAATTTGTTTCAGGTCAGCACCGTGAATGGGTCAAGCTTCGAGTTCGACATTTACGGTGCAGATCCGGGCTATTCTGGCAAGCTTTTTCTTGCCGAGGCATCGAACGTGAACGGCAACGTCAATGACGTTCTCGGTGGTTATGTCATCACACCGAATATCGGCAAAATCATCTACGATCCGTCGTCGGCTTCCACATTTGGCCCCCTCGAGTGGGATCAAATCTCAGGTCTTACGTTCTTCCACTTATCGTGGTTTGATGGGGTTGGTAACCACGCCATCGTGGGGATCGATTCCATTCGAGGGATTGGCGGCGGTTATTTCGATGCAACATTCGGAGCACATTGGGCACCTCCGCCCGTTCCCGCCTCAGCGCCTGATGGTGGCTGGACACTACTGATGCTTCTGATCAGTCTCGTGCTGATTTGTTTCATCCCTTTCCGACGAGCTACGTACTAGCTGTCTTTAGACAGTCTCTCGTTCCAACACGGAGCCTATATACTAGGCTCTTTTTATTTGTCTGTGTCAATACTGTTTTGTGAAATTTTTTGTCATGAGCAGTGTAATAAGGATGGTCGATACATAATGTATACAAAAAAACCTTAATTTATAATATATGGCAGAAACAAAAGTATGCCCAGCTTGTAATCACCAGCATGCAGCCGATGGAACATGTAGTTGTGGTTGCACACAGGGCACAAAATAGCACGTTTATTTATCGTAATATCTCAGTTTTAAAGACTACAAAAAACACTCATTATTCTGAGTGTTTTTTGTCAGTACTATCGGATATCAACGTATTTTTTGGTGACGGGCTTTTTAAAAACGACTTCAGTGACAAAATTCGTCATATAAATAAGTCCTGTTTTCCACACGCCCTGTCCTTCAAAGCGCCGTGCGGATGTGTACATATAGAGGCTCGGCATAAATTTAACCTTACCGTATTTTGAAGCGCGACGAGCAATATTCGTATCCTCTCCGTAAAACTCGATGCTCGTATCAAAACCGCCCATTTTCTCGAGCGCTGATGTTCGAATAGCGAAATTACCCCCAACGGTCATGTAACCGACCAGCCAGTATATCGGCATTGCAAGAATGTACCAATATAAAATGGTAATTAAATGCTGCTCATAGCGGGGAATATCGTGATAGACGTATGGGCCACTAAGCACAGCGAGATTTTTATTTTTCTCGAATTCATGGATCACCATACCAAGCCACTTCTCGGGCATGCGTGTATCTGCGTCTACGTATGCAATCACATTCCCGCGAGCTTCCAAGCGACCTCGTTCGCGAGCACGAGTGAGGCCTTTTTTCATCTCGGTTACTACTCGCAAGCGCCCGAGAGCGTGTGGGTGTTCCTTAGCAATCTTTTCAACGAGTTTTTTTGTTCCATCGGTGCTCGCATTATCGATGACAATAATTTCAGAGAAGTCTTTTTGGCGCAGTGCGTATTCGAGACAATCGCCAATGTATTTCTCTTCATTGTATGCAGGGATTACAAGACTGTACGTATTCTTTGACATATATTTAAAAGCGTGTTATATATGTATTGTACCAGTTGTGAGCTGAAAATACAATTGGAAATAAGCAATTTAACAAAAAATTCGGTCAACAGAAAGAGAGATCATTGTGAACTTGTTGGAAGAATTTTGGTTGTACTTGTTCCTTGGTTGGGGGTTCGTTTTTGCACAGGCAATTGCAGCGTATGTCGACGGATACCTTTTCCAAGGTCAAATGCGTTATCGGCTGCCGCAGAAGGGGTATTCGTACATGGAACATGGCGGTGTGTGGGCAGATATTTTTCTTATCAGCCCTATCGTTGCGTACATTCTCAGTGTGCGCAAGGAATGCAACCTCCACTTCATTAGCTTCGCGGGGTTTGCCGTGCTTGCGTGTATTTTGGTCTTGTTTGGTTTCCTCGGTAGGGGATATGCCAAAGCGAGCCTGAAGACCCCCGAAGCGCACGCACACCACGGTCGTACGACGTGGGCTGGGTGGTTTCACGCGGTATTTGCAACAATTGCCGCGTGGGTAATAGCGATGTACTACCTCAGTGCAGAACTTAAACCGCATAGCTTGGAGTTTTGTTTTATTTCGCTTGCACTTGCCCCATTCTTTGCACTTGGTGCGATGAAGTTTAATAAAAGATATAAGTTCGATAGCCAAGCAATGGCTCAAGTCACAATAGGAATGATTGTACTCAGTGCTGTTTGTTGGTTCAGGGTATTCGGTTATAAGTTATTTTAACTGACCTTCTGAATCGCACACAACAAACCCGCTTCAAAAGCGGGTCTTTTATTTATATTTGATGGTGAATCGTTGTTCGGTTATTTTTTGGCTTTTGTATCAATCCGATCCCAATTGGTACTAATCGCGCGTCCTCGAAATACAAAACTCAATGATTCCAACAGCCATGTCAAAAGCAGACGCGGCCAGCCGATAGCGTGAGCCCTGCGTCCACTGTAGAGGACGACAAGCTTCGGATCACAGAGGGTAGTACCGATACGAGAAAGTCTTGCGAACATATCGCCATCTTCACGAGTAACGAGATCTTCGCGATAGCCACCGACTTTGTCGAATGCAGTGCGGCGTATCATCTGGAATTTACCTGAAGCTTCACCGGCGCCGAGCCAGTTATTTTTAATGCGATGCACCCAGTTAAATACTGTATAGACCAAACGATCACCCCAAGTCTCAAGCTCGGGTATAACCCAAAGGGCACCTGTAAGGGCCACGAGCTCCGGATCATTATGAAAATGTTTTAAAGATCTTGTGATAAAATCCTTGCAATTTTCTATTCTTGTCTCAGCGTCTATAAAGAGCAGGAATTCGCCAGTGGCATTACGCGCACCGAAGTTACGATTTGCTCCGATGGTTGATCGCTCAAGGTGTGGAAAGCGCTTCGCGAGGTGGTGCTCGACGGTGTGATCGAGGAATATTACTCCATAACTCTCGGCGATCTCGCGCGTGCGGTCGGTACTACCATCGTCAGTGACGATAATTTCTCCTGCAATTGGGTCAATAAAGAATTGTCCCAAGGCGCCATCGATATAGTCCTCTTCATTGCGCACCGGAATGATAATTGAGATTTTGTCCATTTTATTTGAATGAAAATTTTATTACTATTTGATTATTTCTCAATATTTCGCTTACATCCCCGCACGCTTGCGAAGGTATTTCGAAAAGCCGATAAAAATCACTACTAAGACGACGAAGCCAGCAACAACCGTCATTTGTTCGAAAATATTCGTTGCTGTGGTGTACATTTGACTAAAGAAAAATCCAACACCTAAGAGTAGTCCAGTCCAGATGAGTTGTCCCGACAAATTAATCACGAGGTACCGCGCAAAAGGAATCCGTACCATACCCGCAGTCATGAGGGTGATAAGAGCGAAGCCAAAACCATTGCTAATCTTGGATATGAAGAGAATGCTATGCTTATAGCGATGGAATAATTCTGTCACTTTCTCCACTTTATCCTCGGTGATATTGAAGTATTTCCCAAAACGGTGGATGAAACCATGCCCAAACTTTCGCCCAATCCAATACCAGCCAACATCCCCAATAAGATCACCAACCATAAGCGAAGCGTATACCGGAATGAAATAAAAGTAGCCGAGTTTCAGTAATATACCGAAGATAATAGAGAGAATCGGTCCTTCCGCACAAGCAAAAAGGATGATAAGTCCATAGACAAGAAAGGGATACGCAAGAGATGCATGGATGAACCACTGCTGCATTTATATAGTATACACTTGATTTTGTGCTTAATCCACCTATAATTCATTCCATGATTGATGACATCAAAAAAGGTCTCCATTTTGTGGCTTGGGTTATATCGGCTGCGTTTATTTTGCCGTGTGTTTTCGTTGCCGGAGTAATTTACCCTAAATGGGAGAAATGGGGCGAAGGTTTTTAATATGAATCCAACAACATTTATCATTTTTGGAGTGACGGGAGACTTGGCCCAGAGAAAGCTCTTGCCGTCTCTTCTTAGTCTGTATGTAAAGAAGCTTTTGCCAGCGAAGTTTTTTATCGTTGGCTTTTCTCGGCGACATTTTAGCCGAGAGGATTTTCGACAGTACGTTCGTGAAAATATGAATATTCGCGCAGGGCAGTATCGTGAAGAGGATATAAAGCATTTCCTAGATCATATGTGCTATGAACAAGGAACATTCGATAGTCCGGCTTCATACAGTACACTCGCGCTTCGACTCACTGCTATTGACGATGGCTTTCATCGCTGTTCGAATAAGCTCTTCCATCTTGCTGTGCAGCCATCCTTCTATGAGACCATACTCGACCGTCTTTCGGAATCGGGACTGACGATTCCTTGCGGAGGTAATGAAGGCTGGACCCGTGTGCTCGTGGAGAAGCCTTTTGGTAATGATATTGAGACTGCTCGTAAGCTTGATGCTAAGCTCGCTGACCTTTTTAAAGAAGAGCAGATCTTCCGTATCGATCACTATCTCGCGAAGGAGGCACTGCAGAATATCGTGACATTCCGTTTCGCTAATGCGCTTTTTGAGCCGTTATGGAACTATCGTTATATCGATAAGGTGCATATCAAGCTCTTGGAAAAGAACGGCATTGAAGGCCGTGGGGAATTCTACGATCCAGTTGGTGCGCTTAAGGATGTGGGACAGAATCACATTCTCCAGATGATGGCACTTGTGGCTATGGAGCGACCGGCAATGCTTGATGCTCTGCACATTCGTAGCGAACGAGCGAAGGTTCTCAGTCGGCTTAAAGTCATAACACCGAAGACCGTTGGCGAGCTCGGCCTACGTGGTCAGTATGAAGGATACACATCTGAGAAAGGAGTCTCTCCAGCGTCGAGTACCGAGACATATTTCCGGCTTGAAGCGGCTATTGCGAACAGCCGTTGGAAAGGTGTGCCATTCTTTCTTGAGAGTGGTAAAGGCCTCGCCGAGAATCGCTCAGAGATTGATATTTATTTTAAAAATAATGAGGCCGGCTCATTCGGTACCAACGATCACACTCGCGATCCACTCGCGGGTCAGAATGTGCTTACGTTCCGTATTCAGCCAGATGAAAGTATCAAGATCCGTTTCTGGGTGAAGACTCCCGGTTTTACCTTCAACGTTGAGCCTAAGACGCTTAAATTTAAATACGCAGACTTTCCTCCTGAAGCGATAACGCCGGACGCATATGAACGTGTGCTCTATGATGCAGTTGTCGGCGATCAGACACTCTTCACAAGTACCGATGAGGTCATGGCTGCATGGAAATTCATCACCCCAGTCTGGCATGCTTTGGGCACATTACCACTTACTATGTATCGCAAGGGTGCGAGGGAGGTGTTGTAGAGTTTATGCAATAAGATTCATTTGCCCCAACCCCAAAAATACGCTACTATCACCTTATGAAATTATCCATCGGTATTGTTGGGCTTCCGAATGTCGGGAAATCGACGCTTTTTAATGCGCTTACCAAGAAGAGCGTGCCAGCGGAGAATTATCCATTCTGTACGATTGACCCATCGGTCGGCGTTGTGGCCGTGCCTGATGAACGGCTCTGGAAGCTCTCAGAATTCTCGAAGACAGGGAAGACTATTCCTGCAGTAGTGGAATTCGTTGACATCGCAGGACTCGTGAAGGGTGCTTCTGCGGGTGAAGGACTTGGCAATCAATTCCTCACCAACATTCGCGAGACTGATGCGATCGCTGAAGTGGTGCGCATATTCGAAGATGACAATATCATTCACGTCGACGGCAAAATCGATCCTATTAAAGATATCGAAGTTATCAATCTCGAGCTCATTCTCGCTGACCTTCAGACGGTGACTAAACGACTTGCCAATCTTGGTAAAGAGATTAAAGCCGGCAAGAAAGAAGCGGTAGCTGAAGCGACACTGTGCAACAAGGTCATAGCAGCACTTGAAGCAGGCAAGCTCATATCATCTCAAGAAGTAATGCAGGGAATTGAAGAGCTCGAAATGCCATTTCTCAAGCATCTTCATCTACTCACTGCGAAACCAATTATGTATGTGCTCAATAAAAAGGCCGGTGGACGTAATCTTGATGAGATCGCAGGTGATGAGCGTTTCAAAGCATTGCTCGCTTTCTTCGCGCAGACCGGATCGAAATACGTCGTGGTAGATGCGGGTATTGAGCATGAACTCAAGGATTTAAATGATGCAGATAAGAAAGAGATGCGAGAAGGGCTTATCGGTTCGGTCGCGGGGGCGACTGGCGCAGGGGAGAGTAAAGCCGGCTCCGACGGCATCGACGAACTTATCAAGAAGGGCTATGAGCTTCTAAATCTCATCACATACTTTACCACTGGCGAAGTAGAGACACGTGCGTGGACTATTGAACGTGGCTGGACTGCACCGCTTGCAGGCACTGCAATTCACGGGGATTTCAAGGATAAATTCATCCGCGCCGAAGTCATTCTCTGGAGCAAGCTCATTGAAGCTGGATCATTCGCAGCCGCTCGCGAGCAAGGGCTTGTTCGTACAGAAGGGAAAGAATATGTGGTGGTGGATGGGGACGTGATGGAGTTTAAGATTTAGATAAATTCTGATGAGTCGTGGGGAATACTATAAAAAGATGATCACCCTAACCATTTGGCTTCGGGTGATCGCATCACACGCACAACTCAATATGAGAGGCTGCGGAGACGGCTTGGAAGGCGCTGGCCGTCGCACGTAGTCGCCCGAAACACATAGTGTTCGCCAATCGGGTCCGGATCAAACCGCACTACGCCTATTTGTACCTTAGCATGATATATAAAATTGTCAAGTCAATGATATGTGTGCTTTTTTTTATTTTAATAATTTACAGCATATTTGCTATACTAATCACATGTCAAAAATCGGCGTCATATTTGCTCTCGTGCGTGATAATAAAGTCCTAATGCAGCAGCGTGATGCTCATAGTAAAACTTACCCTTTTAGTTGGTGCATACCGGGTGGAGGAAGCGACGATGGTGAGGACTATACCGATACCCTTATTCGTGAAGTTACAGAAGAATACAGTATTGATCTTACGCTCGACCAGTGCAGTTTCCTCATGGATTACGACAATGGCAGGGCCAATAAAGTCTATGTCTGCAGAATAAATCCAAACCAAGAGCCGATTCTTCATGAAGGCTTGGCCATGAAATGGATGAGTATTGAGGAAGTTGAGGCACTGGAGCTTGGTTTTAATCAAAAGGGGATTGTTCCGGTTTTGAAAAAGGCGCTTGCGGCGGTATTTTAATGAAATAAAATCCTAGCTAATTCTTTATAAACATGGTATTGTAAACAAAGTTGCTTTAGAGTCGTTCTCAGAAATTGCAGTCAACTTTGTAAAAAAATGAGAATAATCGTCACGTTTTTAACGTCTTGGTTTGCCATTCTAATAATTGTTGTGTTGGCGCTTTATGGAACCGGAAAGGCTTTTTACGAAGCATTTCCTGTGGCACACAATGAACCCGTCAAAAGTCAAAATTCCGCTCCCTTGTGAGCGGTCTTTTTTTATTATATAGTCAAAGGACATATACATATATGCAAACATACGATCACAAAAAAATAGAGAAGAAATGGCAGAAGGTGTGGGAAAAGAAAAAGCTTTTTAAAGCGCTTGACCCAAAGAAAACGGCAGCGAAAAAAACCGCGAAAGCCACTCTGCCCGCGAAAAAATTCTACGCCCTGATCGAATTCCCATATCCATCTGGTGACGGTCTTCATGTTGGCCATATTCGAAGCAACACTGCAATGGACATCATATCTCACAAGCGTCGTCGCGAAGGTTATGACGTGCTTTATCCTATTGGTTGGGATGCTTTCGGTCTTCCTACGGAGAACTACGCCATTAAGACCGGAATTCAGCCGGCCATTGTTACGAAGACCAACACTGACAATTTCCGCCGACAGTTGAAGTCGCTCGGTTTCTCATTTGACTGGGATCGAGAGATCAATACTACCGACCCTAAGTATTATAAATGGACGCAGTGGATTTTCCTTCGTCTCCTCGATGCTGGCCTTGCGTATAAGAAGCGCATGACCATTAACTGGTGTCCGAAGGACCTCATCGGTCTTGCCAATGAAGAAGTGATCGATGGTAAATGCGAACGTTGCGGCACCGCAGTTGAGAAGCGAGAGAAAGAACAGTGGATGCTCGCTATTACCAAGTATGCAGACCGGCTTCACAAAGACCTTGACGCTGTTGACTATCTCGAGCAGATTAAGACCCAACAGCGCAATTGGATCGGTCGAAGCGAAGGAGTTAATTTTAAATGTAAGATCAAAGACCTCGGCATAACCGTTGAGATGTATAATTCTGTACCTCAGACTTATTGTGCGGAGACATTTACCGTTATCGCACCTGAACATCCGCTCGTAGAGAAGCTCGTAAAGGGAACTTCATATGAGAAGCCCGTCCTCGAGCTCGTCGCAAAGATCAAGCAAAAGAAGCTTGAGAATAAATTCGACATCGATACTGATCTCGAAGGCATATTTACCGGCCGATATATAGAGAATTATGCAGGACTTGGGCGAGATCTTCCGATCTGGGTGGCATCGTATGCTCTTGCCGACTATGGTAGCGGTATGGTCAATTGTAGCGCTCATGATGAGCGAGACTATAAATTCGCGAAGAAGTACTCTATACCGCTCCACGAGGTCGCTGAGCCTCTCGCAGTCACTGTGGGCGGTGACGATGCTTTCCGTCACGACATGCCTATTGTAGAGCGTAATGCAGTGGTATGTATCGTGAAGCACTGGGCAGAGGATAAATATCTTTGTGTGAGCCTTAAGGGTGTGAAATGGCAAGGCTTCGTCGTTGGTGGCATTGAAAAGGGCGAAGAACCGAGTGTTGCAGGCGTTCGTGAGATTGCTGAAGAGACTGGCTATACCAGCGCACATTTTGAGAAGATCCTTGGTGGCACTATTCATGCTAAGTTTTACCAAGTAGCGAAAGGACAAAATCGTTTTGCGCATTTTACGCCTGCTTTATTTAAATTAAAAAACGGCGATCGTCGAGAAATTACTGAAGAAGAGAAGAATGTCCATGAAAGTATGTCATGGCTAACGGCAGCTGAGGTGGATGCTTTCCTTACACATGAAGGCATGAAGCTTGTGTGGGATAGGGTAGTGGGACGATCGAAGCCTGCGGTAAAAAACGGCATCCTCATTGAACCAAAAGAATTCAAAGGCCGAGAGTGGAGTGAAGTTCGTAATGACATTATTGAGCATCTCGTACATAAGGGCATTGCTACACGAGCGGTGAACTACAAGCTTCGCGATTGGGTCTTCTCTCGCCAGCGTTATTGGGGTGAGCCGATTCCAGTTGTTCATTGTGATAAGTGCGGTATCGTACCGGTGCCGGTGAAGGATTTGCCGGTGAAGCTTCCGAAGGTGAAGAACTATAAACCAACTGAGACAGGTGAATCACCCCTCGCTGCTATCGACTCATGGGTCAATACTAAATGTCCAAAGTGTAAAGGCAAAGCCAAGCGCGAGACTGACACTATGCCGAATTGGGCTGGTTCATCGTGGTATTATCTTCGTTACACTGATGCTAAGAATAAAAAAGAGTTCGCAGCGGCAGATAAATTAAAATTCTGGACTCCCGTCGATTGGTACAATGGCGGCATGGAGCACACTACGCTCCACCTCCTCTATTCTCGCTTCTGGCATAAATTCCTCTTTGATCAAAAGCTTGTGCCTACCAATGAACCGTATGCAAAGCGCACTTCACACGGCCTTATCCTTGCAAAGGGAGGTGAGAAAATGTCGAAGTCGAAGGGTAATGTGGTCAACCCTGATGGTATCGTTGAAGCAGTTGGTGCAGATGCACTTCGCTTGTATGAAATGTTCATGGGACCTTTCGATCAGGCTATTGCTTGGGATGAGAATGGTATCGTGGGAACTCGAAGATTCATCGAGCGTGTTTGGAAGCTTCGAGAGAAGGTCGCGTTAGACACCAAAAAAAGTAAAGCAGGGGTGCTTCAAGAAGTGGCGGGGAATACTACCAGTGCCGAAGCCGACAAACTCGTCCATCGCACGATAAAGAAAGTTTCTGAAGATATAGAGACTATGCACTTTAACACTGCAGTCTCAGCACTCATGATAGCCGTTAATGAAATGGAGAAAATGCCTACAATTTCGCAAGATCATTATGGTATAATACTTACTATTCTTGCACCTTTTGCGCCTCATGTGGCTGATGAATTATGGGCAAGTATGGGGAATAAAAAGTCCATTCATACTGAGCCTTGGCCAGTCTTTGACCCTGCGAAGATTGCCGATGCAAATATCACAATACCTGTGCAAATCAACGGTAAAACTCGCACTCGCTTCGAATTCCCCGCAACGGATATCGCGGGTATGACTGACGCTCAAGCAGAGGCATATGTCAAAGAAAAGGCCCTAAACCTTGACGGAATTAAGGATAAAGTATATAGTAATAACATCAAAAAAGTCATTTATGTCAAGGGTCGTCTTATCAACTTCGTCATCGGCTAGCACTTGTGACACGTTGTTTGACGGCAAGACAACAAAATGATATAAGTAATGTATATAAAGTTACACATATTAATAGCAAATTAATTCAAATGGCAACAATTCAATTTAAACCAAAACAGTCAGTTAAGCGTCTTCTTGCAGTACTACCAGATCGTGCTCGAGCAGTTCTTGTGTCGCGATACGGTCTTGGTAAATCTACGACAAAGATGACGCTTGATGCTATTGGTAAGACGTATGGTATTACTCGTGAGCGAGTACGTCAGATTGAAAACTACGCTATTAACAATATTCGCAAAGCAGAGGCTTACAAGTCTGAGACTGCAGCGTTTAAAGAACTCGAAAACCTCATCCACTCCCTCGGAGGTATCGTTGTTGAAGAAGATTTCCTTAATACTGTTTCAAAGGATGCAGCTACACAGAATGCAGTTAACTTTCTCCTTGTTCTTGGTGAGACATTTAAGAAGCGAAAAGAAGATGATGATTTCAAGCATCGATGGCATGTTAATGAAGAGCTTGCAGCGCAGGTTGAAGGATCACTTCACAAGCTCTATGCAAGTCTTTCAGATCAGGACCTCCTTCCAGAATCAGAAATGGTTAATACATTCCTAACTCATCTCGAAAGCGTTTCAGAGAAGTACAAGAATCAGGAAGTCGTTCGACGATGGCTCGGTCTTTCAAAGCGAGTTGGTAAGAATGCTATTGGTGAATGGGGTGTATCACATTCTCCTAACATTAAGACTAAGGGTATGCGTGATTACGCTTTCCTTGTTATTCGAAAGCATGGTTCACCAATCCATTTCCGAGAAGTTGCTAATCAGATCAATAAGGTCTTCAAGAAGAAGGCTCATGTTGCAACGACACATAATGAACTTATTAAGGATCCTCGTTTCGTTCTCGTAGGCCGTGGTCTATATGCTCTCGCAGAATGGGGTTATATGAGCGGAGTTGTTAAGGATGTTATTCGTAAGATCCTCGACAAGAACGGTCCACTTACTCGAGAAGAGATCGTCGACAAGGTTATGAAGGAACGATATGTAAAGGAAAACACTATTGTCGTCAATCTCCAGAACCACAAGTTTTTCAAAAAAGATAAAGATAATAAATACAGTAACGCGTAGTTTCAAGAAGTTTTAAAGAATTAGTAAAATAGTTTTCAGAAAAAAGTGCCATGAGGCTCTTTTTTCTGTTTTGGCTTTGGGGTATACTATATGGGTATGAACTTGACTCAAGCATTTCAACAATTATATTCCACTTTTGATTTGAAAGGTTTTTGGGATACGATACAGCCTTCAATGGGTATCATTCTTACGTTCTTACCAATTGCGGTTGCAATATCGCTTTTTATTATTTTTTGGGAGGTATGGGTAAAGTATGTCCGTGCTGAATTTATTTACAAAGAGAAGGTGGTACTTCTCGGTATTCGTCTACCTAAGGAGACGTTTAAATCTCCTGCTGCTATGGAGCTTTTTCTAACCGCGCTTCATCAGACAGGCGGAGAAGGAAGTTGGTACGATAAGTTCTGGCTTGGCAAGATGCGGCCTTGGTTTTCACTTGAAATGGTCTCACTTGAGGGTCAAGTGCACTTCTTTATTTGGACACGAGCATCGTTTAAAAACTTTATCGAGACGAGCCTGTACGCACAATTCCCCGGTATTGAGGTAAATGAAGTCGATGATTATGCGAAGTCAGTTCATTTTGAAGGAGATAAAATGGTCATTTGGGGTGCCGAGCTTACTTCTACGAAGCCCGATTTTTATCCTATAAAGACCTACATTGATTATGGTCTTGATAAAGATCCTAAAGAAGAATTCAAGGTGGATCCGCTCGCTCCATTACTTGAATTTTTGGGTGCTATTGGGGTCAATCAACAGGCTTGGATACAGATTATTGTTCGTGCGCACAAGGCTGAACATAAGAAGGCTGGGCATTTCTGGAAGACTACTGACAAATGGAAGGATGAAGCGGCTGCGGAGATTAATAAGATTCTTAATCGAGATCCAAAGACCAAAGTGGCTATGGCTGTGGATGATTCTGGTTCTGGTCAGCGTATTATTACAACCTCCGGTGAACAGGACCTCGTGAAGGCTATTGAGCGATCGCTCTCGAAGCAAGCATATGATGTGGGAATTCGACTTATGTATATTGGTGCTAAAGAGTCGTTCTCGCCGACTAATATTTCAGGAATGCTCGGTTCGTTTAAACAGTTTAATACCGAGCATATGAATGGTTTTAAACCTCGCGGCGATCAGTGGAGCCCGAAGTTTAGTTACCCATGGCAGGATTTTAAGAATATTCGCCAGAATAAAATGCGTGCTGAACTGCTCAATGTCTACAAGCGCCGTGCTTTCTTCTTTGACCCGTATCATGGCAATCCAATGGTTTTGAATAGTGAAGAGCTTGCGACAATATTCCACTTCCCAGGTCAGGTGGCTGCTACTCCTACACTTGGTCGTGTTGGTTCAAAGAAGGGTCAGGCTCCAGCAAATCTTCCTATTTAATTTTAATATTATTTTTCTCACATAGTATGCCCGAAGAACAAGATGAACTATCTATGATGCGCGAGCGTGAAGTGCCGGTCCGTAAAAAATCATACGTACTTCGTTTCTTTGTTTTACTGTTGTGTGTGGCTGCAATTGTCGGAAGTGTTGCCTACGAGTATGCACAGAGTCCCAGTGAATTTACTTCGGGGACGGTAGTGCATGTCACTAAGAATGCTACGCTCTCAACTATTGCGAAAGAATTGGTAGATGGGCATATTATTAAATCATCAGTGGCTTTTCGTTTGGCAATCGAGCTTACAGGACGAGGTGCTGGAGTTAACGCTGGGGATTATTTATTCACGAGTCCGAGCACAGTCTGGCGTGTGGCTTCACGACTTATTCATAATGAACAAGGTTTCAATCCTATCAAAGTAACTCTTCCTGAGGGTAGTACGGTTCATGATATGGGAGATATTCTGAAGAAAAGTTTGAGTATTAGCTCAAGTTCGGAATCAGTCTTTTCTTTCAATGAAAAGGAATTTCTTTCGCTTGCAAGTACTTCAGAGGGATATTTATTTCCTGATACCTATCTTTTTATTCCCAACACTACGCCAGCCGCGGTGTTAGCAGAACTAACAGATACATTCAATGATAAAGTCTCGACACTCGAGCCAGATGTCGCTGCTTTGCAAACACAATCGCGATTGCAGGCTAAGACAAATCATATCTACCCTCGTACGATTGCGAATATCGTTACTCTTGCATCAATTGTCGAGCGAGAAGCGACAAGCTCTATCGACAGGGCAATGGTGGCAGGAATACTTTGGAAACGACTTGATTCTGGAGTTCCGTTGGGAGTTGATCCACCTTTTATGTATTTTTTAGGTAAAACGAGTGCTGAGATTACCTTGACTGATCTCGCAACAACATCACCATACAATACGTATGTTCATAAAGGTCTCCCATCGACACCAATTGGCAATCCAGGCCTTGATGCACTTACTGCAACCGTGCATCCTACTCCATCGGCATTCTGGTTCTATTTTAGTGACACAAAAGGCAATATGCATTATGCTACAACCTATGCGGAACATTTGGTCAATAAAGCGAAATATGTCAAATAGCCCCAAAGCCACCAGAGGACCTCGCAAAAAGGTCTTTATTGGCATGTCTGGTGGAGTTGATAGCTCAGTGTCTGCGGCGCTTTTAGTTAAAGCTGGCTATGATGTCACTGGAGTATTTATCAAAGTCTGGCAACCGGACCGCGATATATCTGGCCTTAGGTGTACATGGAGAGACGATCGACTTGATGCAATGCGCGTGGCTGCACTTCTCGGTATTCCATTTATCACGCTTGATCTCGAGAGTGAATACAAGAAACACGTGGTTGACTATATGATCGAAGAATATCGTCGAGGACGCACGCCAAATCCTGATGTGATGTGTAATAAATACGTGAAGTTCGGTGGCTTTTTTGATTGGGCAATGAAAAAGGGTGCGGACTTTGTGGCGACCGGACATTATGCTCGTACAGTGAAGCGTACTCTTGATGACGGTACCATTACGACCGATCTTGTCGCTGGAGATGATACCAATAAAGACCAATCGTATTTCCTATGGACTCTTACCCAAGAGCAGGTATCGCGAACGCTTTTTCCTGTTGGTGATATTGAGAAGCCAAAGGTGCGAGAACTAGCTCGTTCATTCGGTCTGCCTACTGCAGAGAAAAAAGATAGCCAAGGACTGTGTTTCATCGGCAAAATCGACGTGAAAGAATTCCTCGCACATTATATTCCAAAGGAGCGTGGCAATGTGCTAGATACTCATGGGGCGGTAATTGGCTCGCATGACGGCTCCGCTTTATTTACTATTGGCGAACGACATGGATTCATTATTGATGATCGTCATAAGACACCGCACGATGAGCCATACTATGTCGTCGCTAAGAATATTGATGATAATACGATCACGGTTTCGAATACAAAAGCTGCCAATTGTGGTGTTAATACTCCAGTAAAAGGCTCATTGCGTATCAAGCTCGCAGATGTTAATTGGGTTCGAGGAGTGGTGCCTGAAAATGGTATGACGTATCATGCTCGCCCCCGATATCGTGCGGAACTTGTCGACATTACTGTTACGCAAGAGAAAAGCAATCAAATAATCGTGACGTTTAACGAGCCACAAATGACGATATCTCCAGGTCAATCATTGGTGATATACGACGGCGCAGTTTGCCTCGGTGGGGGAGTTATTGATAGTATAGTGTAATGAACCAACTTTTTATAACCAAGGCTGATGGAAGTCAGGAACCGTTTGATGAAAATAAATTAGCAGAATCACTTATTAATGCAGGAGGAAGTAAAGAATCAATTGCAAAGATCGTCGCTCATGTGAAGCGAGAGATTGGACATGAGGCTGTTGAACAACCACCAGTTTCATTGGTGACTACTGCAGACATTTATCATCACGCTTTTGGTCTTTTACGTAAGGAATCACTTCCGGCTGCGACGAGGTATTCGCTCCGACGAGCGCTAGCCGATCTCGGTCCTGATGGTTTTCCATTCGAGCGTTTTGTATCGAATATTTTTCGAGCTTGGGGCTATGAGACACTAACAGATCAGATCATTCATGGTAATTGTGTTGAGCATGAAGCTGATGTGGTCGCATGGAATGCTGAAAAGCTCATTATGGTTGAAGCAAAATTCCACAATGAATTCGGCCTCAAGTCTGATCTCAAGGTAGCTCTCTATGTTAAAGCGAGGTTCGATGATATCCGCAAAGCAGGTGAGGCGTATACATATGGCGTTACGGCACCAGATACGACCAAACGTGCTCTAAGCGAAGGCTGGCTCGTGACGAATACTAAGTTCACTGATCAAGCTATTCGATATGGGGAATGTGTGGGGCTTAAAATGATTGGTTGGAATTATCCTGCAGAGGGAAATCTCCATGACCTCATTACACGGTCACATTTGCATCCATTTACATGCCTTTCTTCACTTTCTAATGTCGATAAAAAAAATCTATTGAAAGAAGGCGTGATTCTCTGCAAAGAAATCAACCCACGCATTCTCCAAAAAATCGGTCTTGACGATACCAAAATCGAAGCGGTCCATAAAGAGATAAATGAAGTGTGTAGTCTATAAATTTAAATTAAATTAACTACTCAAACATATCATACCGAAATGAAGAAAAATATAAAAAAAACTAAAAAGATAATAAAGAAAACAAGCCCAAAGGCTCCACAATGGAATCTCGCTCTTCTATATAGCTCGCCACAAGATCCAGCTATCATGAAGGACGTTGAAATACTTGAGAAAAAATATGCAGCCTTTGCGTCAACATATGATGTTGCAGATAAGGTCTATACAAGAGACGCTAAGGCCCTGCTCGAAGCTCTCACTGATTATGAGAAATTAGCCGAGGATTCCGATTCAAAACCTATTATGTATTTTTATTTCCTCAAAGATATTGAGGGAACAAGTGAGCTTGGCACTATTGCAACGTCGCAATTAGCCTTGCTCGGTAATCGCTTGACCAAAGCCGCCAACGCCCTAACTTTCTTTTTAATTACACTCGGTACTATTTCAGCTGAATTTCAAAAGAAATTCCTTGCTGATCCACAGCTCGCACGTTTTAAGGTCCTCATTTCGCGAATATTTGCTGATGCACGCTACAGCCTCACGACCTCAGAAGAGAAAGTGCTCAATCTCAAAAATATGCCCTCACGAGAGATGTGGATTATGGCTACAGAACGTTTACTGAGCACGATTACGGTAACATGGAAAGGAAAAAAGATGCCATTATCCGAAGCACATTATTCTGTTAGTTCGCTCTCAAGCCCTCGTGAACGTAAGGCTCTTGAAGCTTTGGTTAATGAAGCTCAGAAAGGAATTGCATCTGCCGCCGAAGCCGAAATGAATGCCGTCGTCACAGATAAAAAGATCGAAGATGAACTTCGAGGCTACAAGACTCCATATGAAGCGACCGTTCTTGAATATCGCAATGATCCGAAGGTTATTGAGAATCTCATTACTACCGTCACCAAACATAATCATGTAGCGCATTCCTTCTTTAAATTGAAAGCAAAACTCCTCAAGATCAAAAAACTTTCATATTCAGATCGAGCCGCGAAAATAGGCACAGTTAAGAGAGGATTTGATTTTGCACAATCAACTGAGATTTTAAAGAAGACATTCGGAGCTATTGATAAAAAGTACGCTGATTATCTTGATAGCTATATTGCGAATGGGCAGATTGACGTAGCGCCACGAGTTGGCAAGCAGGGCGGAGCGTATTGTGCAGGTTTCTATAAATTACCGACGTTTGTGCTACTCAATCACGTGGGTAATCTTTATTCTTTGAAGACCTATGGTCATGAAATGGGTCACGCTTTCCATGGTGAATTGTCGCGTTCACAAGGCCCGATATATTCACAGTACTCTATAGCACTTGCTGAGACCGCAAGTACACTCTTCGAATCGCTTGTTATGGATTCTGTTTTCGACTCACTTTCTGATGCGGAAAAGATTGTAGTTTTGCACGATAAGATTAACGATGATATCAGTACAATATTCCGACAAGTGGCTTGTTTTAATTTCGAGAAGGATATTCATGAAGCTGTGCGTACAAAAGGTTTTGTGACCAAAGAAGTCATCGCCGAACTTCATAATAAAAACATGAAGGAATATTTAGGCCCAGTTTTTGATCTTGAACCTAATGCAGGTTACGCTTTCGTATCGTGGAGTCATATACGACGGTTCTTTTATGTGTACACATACGCATACGGAATGCTCGTTTCGAAAGCGCTTCTTCGACGATATCGTCAGGACAAGAGCTTCTGGTCTTCTATTGAGAAATTCCTCTCTTCAGGTGGCAAAGCAAGCCCCGAAGAGATCCTCGCTGAAATCGGCATTGACATGTATTCACCGGAATTCTTCCGTGAGGGTATAGCGGAGATTGAGGCTGATATAGAAAAGCTTCGAAAGTTAACTCAAAAATCTCCAGCTCGAAAAAATGTTATCAAGAAACGATAAAGTTTTCGCGAAATATTTTGCACTATTTTTTTGAAATATTCAGCTAAATTTGTTAGTATTCTCCCATGCCTACACAATTAACCGCAGCAGATATACGCAAGCGATTCTTGGAGTTTTTCGCGCATCCTAAACGCGGAGGACATACCATTATTTCATCTGCTTCGCTCATCACTACGGACGAAAAGGGTATTACTAACCCCACGCTCTTTAATACTGCAGGAATGCAGCCTCTTATCCCATATCTTCTTGGCGAACCCTACATTGCCGATGGTAAGCTAATTACACGCCTTGTAGACTCTCAGAAATGCCTTAGGACAGTCGATTTCGATGACATTGGGGATAAGTCGCATGCTACATTTTTTGAAATGCTTGGTAACTGGTCGCTTGGAGATTATTTCAAAAAAGAGGCTATAGAATGGAGCTTTGATTTCCTTACTTCTACATCTGATGTGCTTGGTGAACAAGGTCTCGGTCTTGATCCTACACGACTATATGTAACGGTTTTCGAAGGTGATGCTGTAGCTCCGCGTGACGATGAAGCAGCTGCTATTTGGAGAGATGTTTTCAAGCGTCACAATATTGATGCTGGAGGCGATACTACCAAGGGTGAAAATGGTCGCATTTTCTACATGCCAGCGAAAAATAACTGGTGGGAAGCGGGAGACAATGGTCCCTGCGGTCCGGATTCAGAGATGTTTTATGATGTGGCGAATCGTTTTGCAGGGCGAACTATTAGTCACGATGAATATGTTCAAGCTGACGATGTTCGAGATGTACTTGAGATATGGAATGATGTATTCATGCAGTATGAGAAGAAAGATGGCAAGATCGTCGGCACACTCCCTAAGCCTTCGGTAGATACTGGAGCTGGACTTGAACGACTTACAATGACGTTGCAAGGAGTTGATAATATCTATGACACTGACCTGTTCAAGAATGTGATGGATATAACACGCACACTTTCGAGTGAAGTTGTGAGGCAGCGTATTATTGCTGATCATATGCGTTCGAGTATTTTCCTTATTGGTGATGGAGTTGTGCCGTCAAACGTTGGCCGTGGTTACATCCTCCGACGTCTTATTCGTAAAGCAGTTTTTAATGCCACAAGCCACACTATTGATAGTGAGACAGTAAAGAAAATTGTTGGTGCAGTCGCTCACACATACGCTTCTGCATACCCAGACATTACATCGAAAGCTTCAATAATTGCACAGACCCTTCAAGAAGAGATCGAAAAGTTCTCAGGGACACTTTCACGTGCGGTGCATGAATTCGATCGTTTAGCTAAAAATGGCATGAATATTAGTGGTGCTGATGCCTTTACACTATTTACTTCTTTTGGTTTGCCGATTGATCTTACGGTGGCTTTAGCTGCGGACAAAAAGCTCACAGTTGACCGAGCAGGTTTTGATGAAGAGTTTAAGAAGCATCAATCGCTCTCACGTGCTGGAGCAGAGCAGAAGTTCAAGGGTGGCCTTGCAGACGCTAATGATCCTATGGTCATTCGCTATCATACAGCTACGCATTTACTTCATCAGGCACTTCATGATGTACTCGGAGATGGTGTGGAGCAGAAGGGTTCGAATATTACGGCTGAACGATTACGTTTTGATTTCTCGTATCCTGCGAAGATGACCGATGAACAGAAGAAGCGTGTTGAAGAGATTGTGAATACGAAGATTACTGCTCATATACCAGTTACTATGGTCAGTCTGCCGCTCGCTCTCGCAGAGAAGACCGGTGCACGGCATTTCTTTAATGAAAAATACGGCGATACTGTATCGATTTATTATGTAGGTTCTGATATCGCGAATGCTTACTCTAAAGAATTCTGTGGGGGACCACACGTTAAGAATACGAGTGAACTTGCTGGTGATGAAGGGAAGTGGACTTTCAAAATTGCTAAAGAAGAAGCAGTTGCACAGGGAGTGCGTCGAATCAAGGCGGTTTTGAGTTAAATAGTCTGCAGAATTGCTGCGTAAATTACAACATATAATTTGACATAGCGTTTATAAAATGCTATCATAGCTTTTTTGGTCCTTGAAAATTTTGCAAAATAACTCAGAAAAAAAAGAAAGTGATACTGCATGTTCAAAAAAAGATTCCTTCAGGTATGGGACGTATACCGTCCTATTCGGCGCTACATAGTAGCCTTGAGTGTGGTCGTGTTTTCGGCTCAATTACTCGGACTAGTCACGCCCTTCATATATAAGCAAATCATTGACGGTGCCGCGGCTAATCAGACGTTCTCGATTGTCTTTCGGTGGGCTTTTTGGGCTTTATGCCTTGAAATCTGCAAAGAAGTACTCATGCTTATACGTGGGCAAATACACATACGCTATGTAGCATATGCTGCAAATAATCTAGCTTCGATGTTCTCCCTCTCGAAATTATTTAAATTATCGATCGGGCAAATCACCAAAGGTAATTCAGGCTACAAAGGTGAGGTTATTAAAAAGGGTGATTCTGCAATCAACGATATCGTCGAAACTATGTGTTTCAGTCTACTACCTGCACTGGCACAACTCATTGGCTCAATTATCGCACTATTCTTCATTGACTACCGGCTCGGTTCCGTAGCTCTTACTGGTGGAATTGGATTCGTCTTTTCAAGCATAGTTATTAATAGGTTTATGACGGAAAAAGTGGTTAATGCTAACGAAATGGAAAACCAGCTTAGCAAATATTATCTCGAGGTACTTCGTCACATGAAAACCGTTATGCTTTCTAATCGACAAGAGCAAGTACTAGCAAAGTTGAGGAAGCAGCAGCTTTCGTGCAGCTCTAATGGCATTAATCTTTGGATAACCTATATCGAGCGCATATCGATGTTTCGTTCGCCATTCTCAATACTTGGTGTCTTTGGAGTGCTAGCCCTTGGTTTGCACTTTGTCTATACCAAGGAAATCACATCAGGAGCACTCGTAGCAGCATTAACCTTTTCGCGCAATGCATTCAACGCTGTTGATTCTATAGGTTCCATGCAACGTAATATCACTCGTCAATTTGTTCATATCGCGCGATATTTCAAATTACTCGAGACAAAGCCTTTGGTGACAGAACGTGAGAACCCGATATGTCCCTCAAAATTCTCTGGGCGTATTGAGTTCAAGTCAGTATCATTTAGCTATCCAAAGGATGAATTGCCGAAGGGTAAAAAACCAGCTAAACAACCTCCGTTATCTGCCCTTCATGACGTATCGTTTACGATTGAACCAGGTACGACATGTGCATTCGTCGGACCCTCAGGTTCTGGTAAGTCAACCATCGCGAACCTCATTATTCGTGGAGCTGACCCCACTGGTGGAAACATCCTAATTGATGGCCATAATCTGGTGGACTTGGCGGTTGGCCACTGGAGGGAAAATGTCGGTTATGTTGATCAAAACCCTTCAGTTTGGGATGGTACACTTGCCGAAAACATGACGTTCGGACATATTGATCCTGACAGTTTTGAAAAGGATCACCTATACGAACTGGCAAAGATGACTCGAATAAGTGAATTCTGGGACCGCCTAGAAGAGGATGGCTTCGAAACTCAAATCGGCGAAAACGGCGTCGAACTCTCTGGAGGGCAACGTCAACGAGTGGTTTTAGCACGCGTAGCTGCAAAGCAACCGCCAGTCATCATCCTTGATGAAGCCACTAGCGCAATCGATTCGGAAAATGAAGCTCTTGTTCACCGACAATTAAGAGATGCATTTGCCGGCAGGACAAACATTATCATTGCTCATCGTCTGTCGACGATTCGCAATTCGGATCAGATCTTTGTTCTCGATAAAGGACGGATCATCGGGCGTGGTTCGCATCAGGAATTGATGCGTACATGCGATATCTATCGAATCATGGTTGAACGCGAATTGGAGTCGCTCGCAGCTTAAAAAAACTGTTTACAAACAGGCGTCACAATGTGGCGCTTTTTATTTTTTTAAATATGATATAATTTTATTATATGAATCCTTTGTATTCACTTATTCTTGAAATTGAAAGCGGTGTTGTGAAAGGACACATTGTTGTTCCGCGCGCTCATTCGCCGAGAGATAACCATGAATTCTCTACAGATACACTCTGGAGCGCGTCAGCCCTCATATCAGGTGCTCCACATCGCGATAGTTTCCATCTTCTTTCGAGCATGACGAAGGCTCTCTCAAACGTCCTCTCGATACTTGCAAAGGACATGGCTCATGAGGCTGTCGCACATCAACTTGTTAGTTTCGACTGTATATTGTCGAGTCCATGGATAACAGTTTCGAGCCGGAGTGTCTCAATAGCATATGACAAACCTACCGTTGTTACCCAGCAGCGAGTACTTGATATCATGTCGATAGAGCGTAAAAAGCTCGCACAGCCGGACATGGCTATCGTCGAGCAGAAGTTGTTCGATGTTGCAATCAATGGTTATTCAATTGCTGAATTTAATAATAAAAAAGCCCGAGAATTAAGCGTTTTCTTCGGCATTGGTATGACATCTGAAGTTATTGTCGAGCATATTAACAATACAATCGTTGCACACTTTGCATATGCTAAGGGTAAAATCACTTGCCAATCAGATACTCTTCTACACTACGCTTCTTCTCGAAATATTACGCGTGAAGATCCAAGCTTTATATCTGCGCATGTGCATGGGGAGCTTTCTGATTTTTTCATCGTAGATAATGGCCGAATATCAAGAATAACATCACTTCCTTTCGGCTATCAGACGCTCAATCGCTATGTAGCAGGTCAGACCGGAGAATCTCATGATACGAGTGCATCAAAAGTCACTCTTCATGCAGCGAATGCTCTTCATCGCGACGAACATAATCGCACATCAAAGCATATTGATATGGCGGTGCAAGATAAATGGGCTCAAGTGTTTCTCGATACTACTGAGAATGAACTCTTGCCGTATGAAATTATGCTTAATGTGCCGAAACAATATTACCCACATTTCAAGCGAGCACTCGAGAACATGCTCGAAGAGCGAGTTGCTAGAAGTAATAAAGATGGCAAAGACGGAATACTTGCCAAAACTCAGCGCTTCGTCGTGACTCATGTAAATACGGATGTTTTACATCGGCTTTTTAGAATTTAGCATATATGCCAGAAAAAAAAGTATTACAAGATATGGTCCGTGTTAAGGTTCATCGAATTCACACTGAACCTGAACCAGAAACCGAACCAAAAATAGTCTCTCCGAAGCGTAAACAGCGCCAGCCTGACGCTGAGCCTTTTCGTCATTTTAATAAGCGTAGACGAATGTTACGCAGGCGCACTATTTTTGGCATTGTTTTGGCGCTTGTGATCTGTTGCGCAAGTATATACGTCATTTTTACCTATATTTACGATAAAGCGGTTGTGGTCGTTACCCCAAAAACCGCAGATATTATGGTGAATGGGGCATATAATGCCGCAAAAGACACTGCACCTTTCCCATATCAGATTATTCAGACCAATGAGATCGCTAGTACCACGGTGCAAGCAACCCAAGGTCCTTCAGTTGAGAAAAAAGCTTGGGGACAAATCATCATTACCAATAATTACAGCTCTTCATCTCAGAAATTGCCTCAAGGTACGCTACTTTCTAATAATCGCGGGCAATTATATGTCACCGCTAATCCAGTTACAGTTCCGGGGATTCACAAAACCGATACTGGAACGACAACTGGATCCGCTTCTGTCTACATCGTCGCTAAAGATGCGGGTGCTCAATACAATATGACTTCTTATGGACCAAATGATTCCAGCGCGGTCTTTCGTGTCGAATCATTTGCAAATACTCCAAAGTACACCGCCATTACAGGTAGTCTTAAGCCGAATGGATCCCTTGTAGGTGGATATCTGGGGTACACTCAGATTATTGCTACTTCATCACTTGCGAGTGCGGTAACGAGTCTTTCACAGACGATAAGCTCTGAACTTACTAGTGACCTGCACGTCTTGGTTCCGGATGGATATGTACTCTATAACAATGCATACGCAGTTAATTTCGCCACTTCAACTACTGCAATGATAAGCTCGACAACTGCTTCCGTTACTGTCACCGGCATACTTTACGGCATTATGTTCAAAAAGACCGATATTATGCGAAATGTTGCTCCCAATCAAATGGCTGAATTCCCAGCTAATTCCTACACGCTTTCTGGTGTAGAATCCTTGGTATTTACGCCTATTAACCCTAGTCTTTTTACAGCCAATTTGAAGAATCAGACAGGAGATCCTATAGCTTTCGCTCTTAATGGTCACGTTAAGATAACGGGTACTTTTCAAAAAGACAGCCTTATTAAGGCTTTATCTGGCGTTCCAGTAGCTGACAGTAAAGCTATTTTCAATAGGTATAGCACAATTGCCAATGCTCGTGCTATAATAACCCCGTTCTGGAGACATACGTTTCCTGATTCCGTATCAAAAATCACTATTGATACCCAATAATAACAAATAGCGTCACTTTTAAAGCGTATATCAAAACGCAAGGTCGTTAGGCCTTGACTTTTAAAGTATGTATCTGCTATGATAAACAACGCGTTTTTATAGTAATGGATTCACCCCAAAAAACAAAAAGTCCTGCAGCATACGGCATTGTCACTGAGGCCCTCCCCAATACACTTTTTCGTGTAAAGATAGAGGCTACAGAAGACATTGTATTAGCGTATCTAGCAGGCAAAATGCGAATGCACCATATCCGTATTTTGATAGGTGATAAGGTTGAGCTAACCCTCGACTCGTATGGTGGACGAGCAAGAATTACTCGAAGACTCTAGTGCCATTATTATAAATATTTCGCATAACCTGAAGAACAAAATGAAAGTAAAAGCATCAGTTAAAAAAAATTGTCCAAAGTGCAGCGTAGTTCGCCGCAAGGGTTATGTGTTTGTTATCTGTACAGCAAACCCACGACATAAGCAGCGTCAAGGATAGTATTAATTTTCATACATAGTTTACATAAATTAAAATAATAAAATGCGTATCCTCGGTATAACACTTCCAGATAATAAAAAGCTCGAAATCGCCCTCACGACACTATACGGTGTTGGACGATCTCGAGCGGTTCACATTCTTGAGACTGCAAAGGTAAGCCGAGACATCAAGGCTAAAGACCTTACCGTTGAGCAGGAGAATGAGATCCGAAAAATTGTTGAATCTTTCAAAATTGAAGGTGAGCTACGACGTGAAGTTGGAGCTAACATCAAGCGTTTGAAGGACATCAAATCATATCGAGGTTCTCGACACGCTCGACGATTACCAGTACGAGGCCAGCGAACAAAGACCAACTCTCGAACACTCCGAGGTAACGTTCGAAAGACTATGGGTTCTGGTCGTAAGAAAGAAGAAAAGACATAGACCTAATTCATTACTCTCCTCTTATAACTAACCATATGGCAAAACCAGCAACAACAACAAAAAAAGACGAAGCAGTTAAACCAGCTTCAGCAAAGACACCAAAAACAGCTAAAACCAACGCTGATGCTCCTAAACAAGCATCTGGTGAACCTGTAGTCGTAGCAGTATCAAGCAAAAAACGCCTTGATACGGGTGTTCTCTATGTTCAATCTACCTACAATAACACCAAACTCCTCCTTACTGATGAGAAAGGCAACGCCGTTGCTGCTTCTTCTGCTGGAGCTCTAGGTTTCAAGGGTGCTAAGAAGGGTACACCTTTTGCAGCTGCAAAGGTTGGTGAGACTCTTTTTGCTAAGGTTGCACATATGGGACTTAAGGAAGTATCTGTCGTTGTTAAAGGTACAGGATCAGGCCGCGAATCATCGATTCGTGGCTTTACGTCTAAAGGCGTAACTATTTCTTCTATCAAAGACGCTACTCCAGTTCCTTTTAACGGACCGAAGCCTAAGCGAGCACGAAGAGTTTAATATTTAATAATTTTTTATATGATAATTGGACCACGATACAAAATAGCACGACGACTCGGAGCACCAGTGTTTGAGAAGACTCAGACACAGAAGTACGCTATGCGAACCGGAGCTTCAACACCAAGCCCTCGCGGCCGTTCAGGTGGAAGCAAGCCTCGCGCAAAGAGCGATTACGGTCTCGGCATGCTCGAAAAGCAGAAGGCTCGTATGAGCTATGGCGTACCAGGTCGCCAGTTTACTAACTACGTTAAGAGCGCTCTTGCAGAGAAGGGTAACTCAGCAGAACTCCTTGTTCGAAGCCTCGAAGGACGTCTTGATAACGTAGCACTCCGAGCAGGTTTTGCACTTACACGTCAGGCAGCTCGCCAGATGGTGTCTCATGGTCATCTTACTATCAATGGAACAAAGGTAACTATTCCTTCATATCAGGTAAAGCTTGGTGATGTTATTGCGATTCGAGAGGGTAGCAAAAAGAAAGCTATTTTCACTACACTCGATGAGCGATTCAAGACGGTCAAAATTCCCGCTTGGTTAAAGCTCAATCTCGACAAGAAAGAAATCACGATTGATGGTATTCCTACAGCTGTACAGACAGAGTTACTGTTTAATGTCGGATCGGTATTGGAATTTTATAGTAGATAGGAATTAGTAATATTATTTAT
>CAITNV010000022.1 GCA_903893855.1 Candidatus Tayloriibacteriota bacterium | reverse complement strand
GGGGATAAGTGCACCCATAGTTACTGCATTGACGATAGCAAGCTCAGCATAACCACTAATCCAGCTTAAGAGTGTGAGTGCGCCGAAAGTGATAATAAGCATTCCTCCAGCAAGCCCATCCATACCATCCGCAATGTTCACCGCATTAGCAGTAAACATGACGATGAATATAAAGAGGGGGATAATAAGCCAGCCGAATTTGAGTACGCCGAGGAACGGGATCACTATGTAGTGCCATTCCACACCAAGCTTCCAATATATCCACCAAGCAGCGACTGCACCAGCGATGAATTGAAGGATTAATTTCTCATGAACCTGCACTCCTTTACCGGGGTGAGAACCGATCCATAGAGATGTTCGCTTAAATAGTGCCCATGGTAATGTAACGATATACCATAATCGCATTTTGAAGTCTTTATGGACTCGAATGAGATTAAGTACATGCGCAATCTTTCGTGAGCGTCGCTCATGACCAAAGATGTTCATAAGGTCGTCAATACCACCAAGTAGTGCGGAGAAGAGCATTACACCAATAGGTACCCAAGTGTATTGTCGGTCCCAGTTCCAGAATATTGTAAGTACTGCAACAGTCACTATTACGAGAAGTCCTCCCATAATTGGTGTGCCAGCTTTACGATCACTGTCGTTACGACCGTTGCTGTTGTGAACTCGTAAAAGTTCTACTTTCTGACCTTTTACTATCTTGTATTTATAGAGAAGGTAAATGAGTAAAGGAGCCCAAACTGAAGCAACTATGGCTGATATGATAGTCCAGTGGAGGATGTGAGAAAGACCACTATGTGCATATAAAAGCACACTTTCTGTAATAGTTGAGGTTGCAAGTCCGGTTGGAGTCATTCTATAACGATAGCATACGACGTATTTCCGTGCGAGCTTTTAGCGCACGGGTATACGTATAGTTCTCTTGGCTATGTACGTCTTTTCCAGTGCTAATTTTACCTGCTTCTGACCACTTTTGTTCGGCAATAGGCTTTTTGATATCGAGAATATCTATCGTACCTTGTCGTACTCCTGTACCGTAGACACCGTCGGTGGGCCAAGCTATCGAGTGGGTGTAGTGAATGGTAATTGGTTTGAAGTTCTGATAATCAACCTGATGAACAAAAAGCACATGGTCGCGCTCCTGAGCTCCTTCAGTCATGGTGATAATGTCGGCTGGTTTGATGTCTATAAGCTCTATATGTTTGCTATTACTATTGTGAGCTAGTGTAGCAACACCCGTATTTTCAACAGGACGGAATTTCGAACGAATTTTACTAAGTATTCCTTTTGAAAAAGGGAAATGTAAGTATCGATCGAGTGTACTTTTCCCTCGTGCAATTAACTCCGCTTCGATAACATAATAGACGAAGCCTGAACAATCAATGCCGATATTATGGTCGACAAGGAAATGCTTAAGCGCTTCATTAGTAAGAGCGTCAGGTAAATATGATCCTGCTTTCATAGCACCCCTTTCAATCGGCACACCACCGTCTGCTGCATGCGTAATACCACTGCCAATAGTAGTGTTCTTGTCTTTGGTGATAGCAATCTCTACTTCATCGAATATGTCTCTTGGACTACCTTTACCAACAAGTCCTCGTAAGCCCGCACGAACCACCTTACGATTATTGTTGTAATAGGGAATAGAAGCTACCGCATCGTTGAAGCGAAAATGAAGGTATTGATTGATTACCGAAAGGGCTTTATCTGATACAAGTAGTGTATTCATGAGTAGTATATGACTATAGGTGTATTACTATAGCATTATTGTATCAAGAATTTCTTTACCACGTGTATTGAACTTGTTGTGCTTATCCATAATGTCGCGAACACTTTGAATACGAAGCAAGTCGTTGCCTGGTTCGGTGTTCATATATTCTACTACGGTATATCCGAGGTGACGCAAGGCTTCAGGATCTATTTTTTTTATTTCTTTTTTATCTTGAGGTGTTGTTGGGACTCGATAAATAATCTGTGCACCGTCATTTATGTGGATAATGTCGCTTTCTGATTTGTTTGCCTCGAGATTTTTCTTGGTATTGATCACTTTTTCATCTGGTATCTTTTTATCAGAAAGAAGCGCATCAATGTGTGCTTCAAATATAGTTCGCCCAGTGACACCTTCATTACGGAAGATCTGCTGGAGTTGCGATTCATACGTTGTTGAAGCAGCTTGGCGGGCGTTTATTTCAATGAGGTGAATATTGCCGAGCCCTTCATCATATATGCAGTCAATACCAAAAAGTCCTTTCCAGCCTGATTTTTGCATTTGTTCTCCAACATCATTTGCGATACTTTCGATCTTCGCAATATGAGCTTCATCGAGAATCGAATGCGTTAAACCCCAATCATTACCAATGGTTGCGAATGTGCTATCGGTAAAGGGAAGCATGCCGGTAATTTGATAGCTGATATTGCCAATTGATATTGTTTCACCGACGCAGACATTTACCGTAAACATTGGTCCGGGGATATATTCAGTTACACGTGCTTCACGAGCAGGGAATTTTGCTTCGAGTTCGGCAAGGAGTTTGTCACCAGACTTACCAGCGGGTACGAATAGTGTTCCAAGTCCAGTATGACTATGTGCCCATTGAATAATGTATGGGCGATTAATCTTTGAGCTTTGAATATCGGCGATCTTTAATATTTCGTGTGAAGGTAAATGCTTTGCGTGAGTATCAAGCCAGTTCACTTGAGTGATTTTGTTTTCAACCGTTTCGGCGAGGGCTGCACTTGGATTCGCTAAATGCCATTGCTTTTCTTTGCAATATGCTTCGATTCGATTGGTATTTTTAAATACGAGAAGTGAGAGGGGCTTTTCTTTATCAGAATTTTTAATTTTATTTATTATTTCTTCAGTCTGTTTGTGTATGATGAGTTCATAAGTATCCAGTGCTTTATTATCTGAGTCGCTATCTGTATTAGTCGCGGATATTATAAAGACAGAGTCGGGATACTTTTGCTGTATTTCACGTGCATATGGCGTATTATTAGTAATAATATAATAGTTATTTTGAGTTCCAGGTGCCATACCAAGAGCGCGCTCTATATCACGTGCGATGTAGATAAGACTGTGGTTTTTGAGTGTATTGACTAGCATATGTAGGGCTAGTGTAGTATATTTTGCGTATGCAAACAATAGCGCCGGAAAATGACGAAAATAACGAGGAATTTACCGCGAATGTTCCTGTCGCTGTTTTCTCTGTTGTCGGGACGCCTATTGGTAATATGGAGGATATAACGCTGCGAGCTCTGCGTACCCTTAAAGAAGCTGATCTTATCCTTTGTGAGGACACGCGTGTCACCAAGCATCTTTTGGCTAAGTATGCTATTTCGACGCCTACAATGTCATACCACGCTCATAGCGAACTTTCAAAGATTGAGACTATCCTTGAATTGATCCCTGGCAAAAAAATTGCCCTTGTGTCAGATGCTGGTACTCCCGGTATCTCTGATCCAGGTGCTTTTCTAGTTACAAAGATTCGCGAACATTTCGCTGTTGAGATTGCAAATGGGGAGATAAAGATAGAAGCGATTCCAGGTCCTTCGGCGGTTGTTGCTGCTTTGTCTATTGCTGGCGTACCTTGCTCGGATTTTACTTTCCTTGGTTTCTTGCCACATAAAAAGGGTCGAGAAACTCTCTTTAAAGAAATAGCTGCTACCGTTTCTGGTGAGGATAGCGTCTTGCGAACTGTTGTCTTTTATGAATCGCCACATCGAATTGCTAAGGCCCTCGAGTCACTTGTTACTCATCTCGGTGAGGCAGATGTGATGGTCGTTATTGCGCGCGAGATAACAAAAGTGTACGAAGAAATAGTTCGTGGAGCGCCACATGAACTTGTTGAATATTTCAATTTACATCCCGATAAAGTGCGAGGGGAATTCGTCGTGATCGTTGCTCCAAAAAAATAAAATTCACAAAAAAATTTACAAATAAAATCCGCCATCTCTGGCGGATCAGTCTATGTACATAAGGGGAGAATTTGTTCAACTCGTGCTTTTTCAAGCTGGTCCGAGGTTATAAAGTAGGTTTCCGAAGATTCTCCTTGAGACTCAATAGAGAGGACAACGAACGTGTCTTTCTCGAGTTCAGACAAATTGATTTTTTTTGGTTTGACGCTAAAACAAAGGTTCGGTGATAGCTTAAGTACTCCTGTGGGGTCATAACCATCATCAGGTGGATGGCCAAACTTCAACTGTTGCACCATTCGAACCCAATGGAAATCAATTGTAATTGTGTCATCGTCCGCAATTGTTACACCACTTACTATGCCTGCATAATAGACACCTGCTATTTCGAATTCAGCAGCTAACAATTGCGTAGCGAGACGGGGGAGCAAATTTCGTAAAAGCCTAATATTTTCTTTATTTTTCATATTCCACCCGCTGGCACTATAATACCATATTTAAACATGGTGCTTTTATTGCTTGGAATTTAGAAAGTAATGTATACTACTAGCATGTCACGTCAACAATGGTTATCAATTATTGGGATTTGGATTATGATTTTTTTGTATTTAGGATTCCCGTCAAGTTGGGATAAGGTTTTTGCTGTCTGTACAGGACTTTTGGTTGTCATTATTTCTTTTAGAATTAGTAATAAACCTCACCCTCATTCTGGGAAGGAGCACGCCAAGCATCATATGAGCCCATTTGTAGAAAATGCCGATACGAATCACCAATAATATAAAGAAAGAAAGCAACCCTCGCTACGGGAGAATTCCCAAGATTGTTGTTGTGGTTATTTTAGGTTTTGCTGATGTAGTGATATCGCTCCTATTGGTTCCTTCTGGTATAAAGAATGTGCGTTATTTATCGAGTGCTGATACGTCACCTATCGTAGCTATTACAAAACACACTCCAGCATCATTGACCGCTAATGCTCTCTCGAGCGTAGCGGTAGAGGCTAGTGACACACCGGTATATTCGACTTCTACTGTGCCACCTGTCGCGCTCGCGACCCATTTGAATGCCCCAAGTGCAATTAAAGCAGTATATATGACAAGCTGGATAGCGTCGGATAAAACACTCCGTGAGCGACTTGTCTCACAAGTGCTCGCAAAACATTTAAATACTATTGTGCTCGATGTAAAAGATGCGACGAGTAGAACAATATTTTCTGTGCCTGATGTTGAAACATTTATTGCGAGTCTACACGAACGGGGAATATATGTGATAGGGAGACTGACGACCTTTGAAGATCCAGCTGCAGCCGCAGCGCATCCCGATTGGGCGGTAAAAAATGTTTCGGTCGTTGAAAATAACGGCGTAATGTCGACAACTTCGACGGTATGGAAAAATAAAGGCGGTTTGGCATGGATAGATGCAGGCGCTACGCCATTTTGGGACTATATGGCCGACCTCGGTAAGCGTTCTTATGCCACCGGCTTTGACGAACTTAATTTTGATTATGTACGCTTTCCATCGGATGGAGATATGAGTCGTGTTTATTACCCGTACAGTCATGGTAAAAGCAAGGCAGAGGTTATCAATAATTTCTTTAGCTATCTCGATACCACATTTCACCCGCTCGGTATTCCTATCTCTGCGGATCTTTTCGGTGAGACCACAACTGATAAGGATGATATGGGTATAGGGCAGGTGCTTGAGAATGCGCTTCGACACTTCGACTACGTAGATCCTATGGTATATCCATCACATTTTGCGAATGGATGGGATGGTTGGAAGAATCCAGCGGAACATCCATATGAAATTATTCAATACTCAATGGGGCATGCAGTGAATCGTAGTAAAATTCTGTCTACATCAGAGGGTACAACAACGACAATGAAGCTTGCGGAATTGCGGCCATGGTTGCAAGCATTTGATCTCGGCGCGAAGTACACACCGTTTATGGTTGATGAACAAATCCGTGCTACTAACAATGTCGGTCTTAATGGCTGGCTTCTATGGAATGCAGGGAATGTCTATAACGTCAATTCATTTAGTGAGATATCCACAACTATTACGGCACGTAACTAATTGTCTTTCAAAAGATACTGTGATAATCTATGTATCCAGACAGGCTCCTCGAGCCTAGTTCTATTGTAGAAACGAAATTAGTCAAACTCTGTTAGTTATGGAGCAAAAAAAGACGGAAGCAGGTCCCAGTACTCGTGTGGGCGAAATGTCTACTCCTTCGCACGTAGTGAATTCAGCGAATAAGGCCGTGGTAACGCGTTCTTCTTCTCAACGTGTTAATCGTCCTCATCGTGGTCTGATTAATCCATTTACGGGGAAACCGTTTGGTGACGGCCTCTCCGAATCAGCCTACGGTTAAAATTTCTGAAGCACCCTCCCTCGAGGGTGTATTTTATTTGTCGGCGTAATATATGGTACAATATTAGTAAATATACTATTTGATATGAATGAAGAACGTATTACATATTTTGCGCAGACTGACTCTCGTAGCAAGAAGATAAATTTTGGTATTAAAGCCAAAGATCGCACTCGACACGTGTACGTTATCGGAAAGACGGGTATGGGAAAATCGACCCTCCTTGAGAACATGGCGGTGCAGGATATTAAAAATGGGGAAGGAATGGCTTTCATTGATCCGCACGGTAAGACTGCCGACCTTCTCCTCGAATATGTTCCACCAGAGCGAATTAAAGATGTGGTGTATTTCGCTCCTTTCGATACTAATTTCCCAATCTCTTTCAATGTGCTCGAATCCGTCGACCCTGATAAACGCCACCTCGTAGTATCTGGCCTCATGTCGACCTTTAAAAAGATCTGGCAAGATGCTTGGTCAGCTCGTATGGAGTACATCCTTACCAATACACTCCTTGCACTTCTTGAATACCCCGGTGCTACGCTTCTTGGAGTTAATCGTATGCTTGCCGAGAAAGACTTCCGTAAAGACGTTATCGATCATGTAACTGATATATCAGTGAAGAATTTCTGGGTAAAAGAATTCGCGAACTATACCGAGCGAATGGCGGCTGAAGCTGTGCCTGCAATTCAGAACAAGATCGGACAGTTTACCGCGAATGCACTTATCCGTAACATGATTGGACAGCCGAAGTCGTCGTTCGATATCCGAGGAATTATGGATAGTAAAAAAATCCTCATTATCAACCTTTCAAAGGGAAGAATCGGTGAATCAAATGCGAACCTCCTTGGTGGTATGCTTATTACCAAGATTTATCTTGCTGCACTTTCACGTGCCGATTTGCCTGAGCGGGTGTTGCGAACAATGCCAAACTTCTATCTATTCGTGGACGAGTTCCAATCATTCGCTAACGAATCTTTCGCGGACATTCTCTCTGAGGCTCGAAAGTACAAGCTTAACCTGACCATTGCTCACCAATACATTGAACAAATGGAAGAAGAAGTGCGCGCTGCGGTCTTCGGTAACGTCGGTACCATGATCATATTCCGTGTGGGAGCATATGATGCCGAGGTACTTGAGAAAGAATTTGCTCCGGTCTTTACCGCTGAAGACATTGTGAACCTTGGTGCATATCAGATATATCTCAAGCTTATGATCGACGGTATTAGCTCCGCGCCGTTCTCTGCAACGTCGCTTCCTCCAATACCACTTCCAGAGGTTTCAAGCATGGAAAAGGTTATTGAGTCATCAAGAGCGCAGTTCGCCATGAATCGTGCTGAAGTAGAAAGTGTCATTGAGAAATGGCACGAACCTTTTCGTAAGCCTCCTGCTCCGTCTGCGGGTGCCCCGGTGAGCGCATCTGGCGGGTCAGGTAATAGCTCAAGCAGTATATTGCCACCAGTTGTAGGTGGTGTGATACGTAATGCACCATTTCCTCCTAGACCTCCAACAGGCAATAGTAACAGCTATAATGCCGTTAAGTCGGTTGATCGTTCAGCGGGTATACCACCAGTCCAGCAGCCTCCTAGGATGCCCATAATGCCTAATAGACCAGCTGCAATAGCCTCTACAGCTCCTATTCCCACAGCTCAACCGCGATTTGTCCCACCATCGTTTCATCCTTCAGTTCCGCCACGTCCACGTGAATCTCAGCCTTTTAAACAAGCTTTTGAAAAGCCACTTGAGCGTGAGCAAGTGGCAGAACACAAGCCAGTAATCGAATCTAAACAGACACCAGAACATGTACCAACTCCTGACCGCGTTATACCAACTGTTGCGTCTGCAAGTGTAAAAGCAGATCCAATTTCACTCGCTTCTCTTTCTAAGCGTACACCTGAGAATTTCTCGTCTAATAAAAATGATCCAAAGGTCCCAACCACTAAAAACGTCAATGATTTAAAAAATGCTTTGGCCTCAATAATTCGTAAAGACGTTCCTACGTCACCGATAGATTCATCGAATACCGCAAAGCCAAAATCTACAGTACCACCAATTGATTCTTCAATTAATAGTGTAGCTACACCACACAAAGCTCCAGAAAATAAACCAGTCGCCGTTCATAACAATGCACCAACTTCAGCGCAAGAAGTCCCTAAAGACGTACTCGAAAGAATATTAAAGGTGAGCTAATGCAATACGAATTCTGGCCTTAATGTATGCACGAAAAAATGCCGGATATACATGGCGATATTTCTTGATGAGCTGTAGATGTGCACGAGCAGCGAGGACTTTCTTTTGGCGCATGATACTACCTTCATGTATTCGGTACATGGTAGTTGTCGTTGGTAAATTAGCAAAATTTGCTTTTGCTCCAATAGCAAGCCATAGATCATAATCCTCAGCAACAACGAGGCTTTCGTCATAAGGTCTATGAGGTGTTTGAATCTTATCAAGAATCGATCTGGTGAATACTACGCTTGATTGTGCAAATTGGTTGCGTCGTAATATATGACGGCGAATTTTTGCATCAGTTATGTAAAAAGAAATTGTATTGACTGGAGCGCCGTTTGAATCAATGACCGTAATTGAAGTCCCGACAAGAGCGTACTCTTGGTGAGTTTCTAGAAAGTGTAGCTGCATCGAAAGTTTCGCGGGATCACTCCATACATCATCGCTGTCGAGCATTGCAATGTATTTGCCGGTGCTATTCCTGATACCGTAATTTCGATTGTATGAAATCCCAACATTTTTTGGTTGGCGAATGTAGCGTATACGAGGATCCTTGAGAATACAATCATTCACGACACTCGCAGTGTCGTCGGTCGAAGCATCGTCAATGATGATAAGTTCCCAGTGCGAATATGTTTGCTTTTGTATGCTTTCAATTGCTTGAACG
The DNA here is from genome assembly GCA_903893855.1 of Candidatus Tayloriibacteriota bacterium. GTDB lineage: Bacteria > Patescibacteriota > Minisyncoccia > Phycocordibacterales > PALSA-1337 > PALSA-1337. Next base: position 5,541 of record CAITNV010000022.1, on the reverse strand, counting down.
ATATAGTTAGCCCGATTGTAGGTCGGCATGATAATGCTCACTTTTGGTTCAGTATTTATATTCGTATCCATGATGGTGGAGTGAGGTCGGCGTGCTCTTTTTCATAGTAATTGTCCCACTTCAAAGGAGCGATGACTATTTTGTCGGGATTCTGATTAAGCCAACCAGCCCAATAGCTAAATGAAGAATTCGCAATGATATTATGCTTACAAAGGCTCATAAGAATTAATTCTTCGTAATCTTTAATAATTGCAGGGTTTGAAACGAACGTAATTGGGAACTCTGTTTTGATATTTTCTTTGGCCCACGGTATATCGTCAGAGAAGACAAAGATGTGTGCATTCGGCACCTTCTCTTTAATGATGGTGAGTGCTTGCTCATAGTACTCGATGCCGAATGTAAAATGTACTTGTTTTGTTGTTGGATCACTTACATAATCGCCACGTCGAACGTGCAGTGACACTGATGTGGAGTTTTTAATTTTTTTAATGATATCTCCGTGTGTTTTCTCGAGCGGTTCTTTGAGTGAAATTTCTTTAATGAGTGTGTCACGAATAGGGTCGATGTATTTGTAACTTTGCCAGAATCCATCAAGGTAACCTTCGGTCATATCGAAAACGTATGGATGATAGCCAATATTATATGTCTTTGGTAGTTTGGATTTTACAAAATCAGACATTTTCGAGACAAAGCCATCAGGTCTCAAAATCTTTTTTGATTTGAGATATCTCATCGATCTCGAAATGATTCCGTAAGTCCTGCGCTTATACTCTTCCTGTTCACCTTTTGTAATTTCTGCGCGAGGTGCTTCTACAAGATTCACATTATAATGCCCGAGGTTATAGGTACGAAGCTTGTGCCAACTGTAACTTGACGTGATATCGTAAGCGACATCTTTTCCTTGACTTGTAAGTCTACGTCCCAATGCATATTGGAATAATTGATTACCGAGACCTCCTTGTAGTTTGATGACGATCATATATTATTTATTTTCAATATTATCTATTGTAATCCATGACTCTGGCACGGTGTCCTTGTAGTTTTCGATCGGGCCACGTATCCAGTGCTTCGGTGCAATGACTGTCTTGTCAGCACGAGGGTTAAGCCATGCAGCCCACCAGCTAAAGGTAGAATTAGCAATAATGTGATGACGACACTCACTCATAAGAAAAAGCTCTTCATAATCTTTTAATCCTTGGCCTGTAACAAACACAACTTTTTCGTTAGGAATGATGTTTGTCTTGCACCATTCAATATCATCAGAGAATATAAAAAAAAGGGGATTAGGTACTGATTGTCGAATACGTTCCACAGCTTTTTTGTAATAGTAGGGTTCGGTCATACCATAATGTGGGTTCGAAGTATCTCCGCTAACGTCGGTTCTTCGCACGTGAAGGGACACGGATTGATCGCCAGCGGATAGGATACTTTGTTTAACTTTCTGTGCGCCGATACCGTAACCATTCTTAAGTGTAAATTCTTTCCGAATTATTGGCTCGATATCTTTAAAATATTTTTCTGTCTCCCAAAAACCCTGAAGGTATGCGTCGCCGGATATATTATATGCTTTAGGGTTGAATTTGTTGGTGTTATGGTAGGTGGCTTTAGATTTTATTTTTCGTAATACTTTTGACAGTACTCCGTAGGGATTTTTGAGACGGTTGATCTCTGAGGGTGTTGCAATTGGCACAGTTATAGCAAACTGATCAAGTAGGTATTTACGGTTATACCCCGATATCGAGTATGCAGTCAGGTCAAGCTTACATGTAGTGTTGCGGCGTATCGCAAGAGCTCTTCCAAAAGCATACTGGAATAATTGATTGCCAAGACCACCTTGTAATTTGATAATTATCATTTATTTTTTCTTAAACCAAAAGCAACCACAACCGTATGACTGTTGGTTTGCAAGGACTTCCGTGGCATTAATTATAAAGCCAGTTTCGTGTACATTGTCTGGCACGAGAGAGAATTCTACAAGTTCGAAACCTTCAAAATATTTAATAATCTGAGCATACGAATAAATGCGATGCGCATTGAAAGCTATTTTTGGCTTACCAACAGGAGTTACGAAAAGTAGCGATCCACCACGTGTGGTGACTCTTTTTAATTCGTCAATGGCTTTTATGTCACCATTAGGATCTATAGGATCCCCGTAACGACCAAGACCTACATGCTCGATGGTATGCAGACACGATATGGATGGAATTGTCGCGTCTTTAAAATGAAGCTTCGTGAGATCTGCGTGTGATGATGTCAGGTTTGATAGGCGAAGATCTGCTGGTCGATAATCGTAAAAGTCGACTGGGATAAAAGCAGAGACGATGCCACAGAAATAGAGGCTCGAAGATATGTCGACATGTCGCTTGGGGTTAATTTCTTTGACTTTTCGAGCTGCCCATGATGTGTGATAGACGTAATGCGCATCAAAGCCAGTTTTAATTGTCTTGTCGAGAATGCAAGGGTAAAGATCTGTAACACTTGTAGAGAAACGTTTTTCATTGTCCATTTTTCTGTATCGTATGAGATCTTTCAGGATAGATGGAACTATCAGAAGACGTAAGCATTTTTTAATTGTTCGTTTCATAATGTTATCATACTACAACATAATTGCGTTAATTGAAAATAGTCACAAAGAGGTTATAATACAAATATGATTAAACACCTCAGGCAGATAGCGCGTGATATTAAAGAATTACTTCTTGCGTTTGTTGCTATTATAACAAAACAAATTTTTGTTCGACGTAAGGGTCTACAGAGATTATCAATGGGGAATTACGCTCTGTATCAACGAATATGTACCCATGTGATTGGGAAGTACGATATGCGCGTTATTGACGTCGGCGCAAATGATGGCTGGTTTTCGAATATTATATACGCTTTCGTACCTAAAGCTTCAATTCTCGCTTTCGAACCACTTGTTTCCCAGAAAGAAAATATTAACAAACTTATGCGTAAAGGACGTGATTTCGTATTTAAACCTCTTGTAGTAGGTGATGCTCGAGGCTCAATGACGCTCCACGAATCGTCGACCGACGGTTTGAGTTCACTTCGAGAACAGATCGTCGGGGCGTATGATCATGATTTCAATACCACAATAACACATTCATATTTGGTAGATGTGACAACACTCGATCACGAACTGGATCACGAGAAAAAAGATATTTTTTTAAAAATCGATGTTCAGGGATATGAAATGGAAGTCTTGCGGGGAGCAGAGAATTTATTTAAAAAGGAACAAATTGGGTTTGTTCTTGTCGAACTATGTACTCAAAAAAATATGTTGGCCAATCTCTCGATCTAGAAATTATCAATTTTTTGATTACGAAAGGCTTTGAATTTTTTGATATATACCCTTCATATTACGATCATACAACAGGTAGATTGAGTGAATTTGATGCACTCTTTGTCCATAAACGGTATTGTAAATAGACAGTGAAATAATGTTTGTGGTAGAATGGGTGTATGAATACTAACGACTCAATACCAGATATATTGCCTCATACTAACGTCCCAGTACTTCTTGTTTTTTATCGACGCCCCGATACAACAAAGCGGGTTTTTGAAGCTATTCGAGCGGCGCGCCCAACTAAGCTTTTTTTGGCAACATCGGCACCGAACCCGAATAGGCCAGCGGATGCAGAGCTCTGTAAAGCCACAAGGGACGTGGTTGCTCATGTTGACTGGCCTTGCGAAGTGTACAGAGATTACCGCGAAGAGTGTATCGACGCAGACCATGGTGTACCGACTGCTGTTTCATGGATGTTTGAGCATGTTGATCATGGAATTGTTCTCGAAGATGATTGTGTGCCGAACGCATCTTTCTTTAATTTCTGTGAGGAGCTTTTAGAGAAGTATAAAGATGATACAAGAATTATGAATATCTCGGGTTCAAATTTTCAAGGTGGTAATGTCCGAGGTGATGCTTCGTATTATTTCTCACACTATGCAATGACATGGGGTTGGGCGACATGGAAAAGAGCGTGGAGTCTCTATGACCCTGACCTTAAAGCGTTTCCAGATTTTATTTCAAAAAATACGATTGCTACGATTGTTTCTCGAAAGAAAGAACAGACATATTGGCTAACTTTTTTTAATAAATTATATACCAAAAAGTTTGCATTTTGGGATTCGACGTGGATATTCGCGCTTATGAATAGCGGTGGTTTGAGTATTAGTCCAAATCATAATCTAATTCAGAATATCGGTTTTGGATCAACAGCGACTCACACCAAACAAGATACTGGGCTGTCATTACCACTTGAGAATTTGGGACACATCATACATCCTTCACGAATTGAAGTTGACCAAGTTGCTGATATTTATTTCTTTAACAAATTCCATTCGTCTTCGTTTGTAACGAAGGTGAAGTATAAGTTAAACCAGTTTTTTTCGAAGTGAAGTGTAATTTTGTAGGAGCATCTCGTGTACTTTTCTAATAACTTTTCTTGTGAGATAGAAAATACCAGTTTTTTTTCTAAAATCAGAACGTTCCATTATCTGTCTGACTACAGTTTCTGTTGATTGACCTGGATTTTTTAAGTCATGTTGTAATGCACGAAAAAATTCAGCTGGCACTGTAAGATTATTTTGATATGCACGCTTAAACCAATGATATGCCGCTTCAAAGTTCTTTTCATGGGCGTATTTAGTTCCAAGCCAAAACATATCATAAACATTAATATTTCCATTTGTTTTAAACAGTGTTTCAATTTCATTTTTTTTATATTTTTCGGTTTCGTGCCGAACATAATCTTGGTAATTGTTTATAAATACATTGTCGGACTTGCATATCTCGTCCCACAGGTTTTTATCTCCGTTTAAATTAAACGAAAGGATTAGCTGTTTTGTTTGTGTATTAAAAAAATAAAGAAATTCGTTAAGTGTTGTGAACCAATTAAAATTTAATTTTCCTGACCGCAACTCACGTATGTAATATGAGTACGTAAAATGAACCCTGTGAAGATACACAGCATCGGGACATGTGTACGCGATGAGTCCATTACACAGGAATTTCCAAGCAAAAGATTGCGTATCAAAACCATGATTTGTGGGGTAACCACCCGTTATGTTAAAGGCTCTCTTTGTGTACATAAATACAGAATATAGCGAACATGATACATTATCTTTTTGGAATAATGACTCAAGGGGTATTCTCTTTCCTGCATAACCATGATCGAGAATTATTTCAATATCATTAAGATCTGTACCTCTAAATCTGATTGAGCGACCAACTCCCACACCGTCACACTTTTTGTCATGCATAAGATCTAACATGCGCTTTAGTGTACCCGTACCGAGCATATCATCGCTATCAAGGCAAAATACAATGTCAGCTCGTGCTAAGCTAGTCGCAGTATTTCGTGTGGCACCCCCGCCCATATTTTTGGTATGAAATGTGTAACGGACGTTCGTGTATTTTGTTGCAATATCTTTGATAAGCTCCCGTGTAGAATCAGTTGACATATCGTCAACCAAGATAATTTCAAAGTCTTTTGTTGGAATATTTTGCCTATAACAAGATTCTACAGCTTCAGTAAGTGT
>CAITNV010000021.1 GCA_903893855.1 Candidatus Tayloriibacteriota bacterium | reverse complement strand
CTGTAAAATAGGCCCATATTAGGCTGTTTTACTACATACCGATTGTCTTGATTAGCTAGTTAATAATTTTCGTAATATCTCGTGGGAAGAATAGTTCGAGTGTCCATTCAAACATGATTCGTACGCGTTTTTTGAATGAAGCAAATTTGAAGAGATAAACTGTGCGCCACATCCACCATGTAATACGACCGCTGATTTTCATTGAAAATATTTCACCGATTGCGAACCATTGTCCGACAGATACCATGCTTCCTTTTGACTTGTAGGTAAAGCCTGCGAGTGGCCGACCACTAACTTGCGCACAAATATTCTTAGCCACAGTGGCTGCTTGTCCTTCAGCAACCTGCGCAAGCATTGGTAATGGGGTAGGGTATGACGCCACATCTCCGAGAACGAAAATGTCGCTTATGACGTTCTCACTATTCAACATTTGGAAAAAATTATTAACCGATATGCGACCCTTCACCAGTGTCGGCTGTATATCTTCGAATTTTGGAATAATAGCCTTCACACCAGCAGACCAGATCACGGTCTTAGCGGGGATGGTTGTGGAATTTGCGAGCGTTAATCCCTCCGGTGTGACTGAGGTAACTGCACTATTGTGGTATACAGCTACACCTGCTTTGATGAGGCGATTCTCGGCAGCTTTACGTAAGCTCGGCGCAAACATTTGCAAAAGTTCTGGTCCAGTATCAACGATGCTCACCTTTGCGATCTCTGGTGTGCAATCGTGAATACTATAATAGCGCTCCGATATTCCCGCGACGAATTCTGCTAGTTCAGCCGCCATTTCTACTCCAGTTGCTCCACCTCCAACTACGGCGAATGATAGAAGACTTTCTTTTTCGCTCTTATCTTTCGTCGTCGCTGCTTTTTCGAATCTATCAATAATAACAGATCGTATTCGCGCAGCGTCGTAGAGATTTTTCAAAGGAAGTGTATTCTCCTGTGCCCCCGCAATTCCATAATAGTTGGTCTCAGCGCCGGTTGCTATGACGAGAGAATCATACGCTATCGGGTTACCAGATATGGTGACGGTTTTATTTGCGGTATTAATAGAATCGACATTTCCTTGGACTACACGTACTTTGGTTCCATGGAATACTTCGCGTAAAGGTTCAGCGACGCATGTAGGCGAAAGTGCCCCTGTTGCGACTTCGTGGAGTAGGGGAGTAAAGAGGAAATAATTGGTTCGATTAACGATAGTCACATCAATCAAGCCTGCCCGAACAGCGTGGAGCATCTTTTTAGTTACATAGACTCCACCGAAGCCAGCTCCGAGGACGACGATATGAGGGATTTTTTGATTATTTGTTGAATTCATTGGCTTAGTTTAGCAATAAAAGCTATGTGCATACAAGGAGGCTTTTTCACTTTCGCTTTGTCTTATATACTATGGATATGAATAAAAAAATTTGTATAACACGTGCAATTCCGGATATTGGCATTACCATGCTTCGAGATAAGGGGTATGAGGTAGATGTGGCGCCATATATCGATCCTCCAACCAAAGAGGATATTATCGCTTCAGTTAAAGCACAGCCTTACGATGCTGTCATTACACTTCCTACTGATCCTATCGACAGCGAAGTGTTTGATGCTGTCCCGACGGCGAAGATTTTTGCGAACTATGCGGTTGGTTTCGATAATTTTAATAGTAAAGATGCTAAAGACCGTGGAGTAACTCTCACTAATGCCGCAGGTACATCTTCATACTGTGTAGCCGAACATGCTATGGCTCTTATTCTCGCTCTATCTACGCGACTCGTAGAAGGAGACCGTTTTGTTAAAGAAGGTAAATATAAAGGCTGGTCACCTTCGCTCCTTATTGGCACGGATCTTAATGGAAAAACTGTCGGCATCGTGGGCACGGGTAAAATCGGCGAGAAGGTGGCAGAGATGGCTGGGCATTCTTTTGGTATGCGCGTGGTCTATTATGACATTGTCCGGAACCCGTCAATCGAGAAGAATTCTGGAGCAGAATTCATACCTTCACTTGAGGAGGTCTTGAAAATGAGCGATATCGTCACGATTCATGTACCACTTAATAATGCCACCCGACACCTCATCAATGAAGATCGCCTCAAGCTCATGAAACCGACGGCTCTCATTGTGAATACAGCGCGCGGGCCGGTGATCGATGAAGTTGCTCTTGTTAAAGCATTGCAGAATAAGCAGATTGCCGGTGCTGGCCTTGATGTATTTGAATTTGAGCCGAAGCTATCTTCAGGGCTTGCTGACCTTACGAATGTTATCCTTACCCCACACATTGCCTCTGCTCGTCCGACAGCACGTAATGAAATGGCGGTCGCTGCGGCATCAAATGTGATTAGCTTTCTCGAGACGGGCAAGGCTATTAACCCGCTTCTCTAGTCCGTCTATGGACGTGGTATAATAGGTAGAGTAACAAACAAAATATGGCTATTACTATTTTTAAAAAAGGAAAAAGGAAGTATACGATTACTTTCGGTATTATTTTACTGATTATTATCGTACTTATTGTGCGTGCTCGAACTGCAGGATCTACAGCTCTACAATTCGCAACTGCAACAGTTGGCGATGTGACTGAGACTGTGAGCGTAACAGGACAGGTAGTGCCTGTTGATAAAGCCGATCTTTCTTTCCAAAAGAGCGGCGTACTCGCACTCCGAAACGTTGCGGTAGGAGATCAGGTTAAAACTGGCGATGTACTAGCTGCTTTAAATAGTGCAACTGATAGAGCCGCACTTACATCTGCACAAGCAAAACTCTCTGATATGACTCGTGGACTTCGACCTGAAGAATATGCCGCAGATCAAGCGCAAGTTCTATCTGCACAAGTCGCACTTACGAATGCTACGCAAGCGGCGGTTAATACGTACAATGAGGCATTCGTAACTGCACAGAGCTCACTTAATAATTATGCGGATAAGCTTTTTACCAACCCGCAGAGCGTTAATCCTACGCTCAATGTCCCGACTCAGTCTCAGCAGATTCAAGTATCTATTAATCAAGATCGATTAAACGCTTCTGGAGAATTATTGCAGTGGCAGACTGAAATTAATGCAATAAATGGTTCTGCCTCATCATCAAGTTCTGTTTCAACACTTCTTAATCGATCGTCACAACACCTCGCAGTCATAAAGAATTTCTTATTACACCTTACGAGTATTGTAAATGTATTGTCTCCCAGCGGTTCTAATCTATCGCAACAGTTAATTGATAGTTATGTCGCAGCAGTCAATTCCGCTTCGGCGGGGGTTAATAGCGGTATAACATCTATTACAACTGCTTCAAATACACTTGCAAATGCAACCTCTGCACTTAGCTCGGCAAATAGTCAATTTACCTTAAGTAATGCTGGTTCTTCAAAGGATGCTATAGCCGCCCAGTCTGCTCAAGTGGCACTTTATCAAGCTACGCTCAATCAAGACACACTTGTAGCACCTATCGACGGTATCGTCAGTCGCGCAGATCCTAAAGTTGGGGAATTTGTTCAAGCAGGACAAGTGAGCTTCGGGGTTATTAATAAAGGAGTCTATAAAATAGAGGCATTTGTACCAGAAGCTGACATTGCCAAGATTGTTGCGAGCGACACCGCTTCGGTAACGCTCGATGCATATGGTTCTGATGTGACTTTTAAATCGCATGTCGTAAGTATTGATCCTGCAGAGACTGTTCTTCAGGGTGTACCGACATACAAGGTGACGCTTTACTTCGATCAGTCAGATTCTCGAATACTTTCTGGTATGACAGCAAATACCGATATTCTTACGCATCAAGTACATAATGTAGTTAATATCCCATATCGAGCGGTTGTCACAAATAGCGGGACAAAGAAGGTTAGATTGTTAAATGCAGACGGATCTACATACAAGACCGTTCCAGTTAAAGTAGGCTTACGAGGTTCTGATGGAACTATAGAAATACTCTCTGGTGTCGCCGCAGGTGATAAAGTTGTGGTGGATACCAAAATCTAATGACCAATATTATCGAGGTTAAACATTTACGAAAGACGTACCAAGACGGAGATGCGGAAGCTCAGACCGTTGCTCTTCGGGATGTGAGCTTCTCGGTAAGGAAGGGTGAATTCTTGGCGATTATGGGTCCATCCGGTTCAGGTAAATCGACACTACTTCATTTGCTCGGTCTTCTCGATACTCCAAGTAAAGGTAGTTACATTTTTGATGGTAAAAATATTTTATCTTACACAGGTGACGAGCTCGCCAAAATGCGCAATGAAAAGATTGGTTTTGTTTTCCAAGCTTTCAATCTTCTCGCTCGAACGTCGGTGCTCGAGAATGTTAAATTGCCACTCGCGTATTCAGATATACCAGAAGCGCAATGGGATGAAAAGGCCCGTGCCGCCATCGAAGCCGTTGGTTTGGGACACAGAATGGAGCATGAGCCAGCAGAGCTCTCAGGTGGAGAGAAACAGCGTGTGGCTATTGCTCGTGCACTCGTTACTAATCCTGATGTAATATTCGCCGATGAACCGACGGGTAATCTCGATTCGAAATCCGGCAAGAATGTCATGTCAATCATTCAAGACCTCAATGAACGACAGGGGAGAACTATCATTCTTATTACCCACGAGACTTCCACAGCCGAACACTCTGAGCGTATCATCCGTCTCATCGATGGAGAGATAGAGAGTGACACAAAGGTCGCTCGCAGACTTAAAGCATCTGATGATCTTGTAAAATAATGACCATAAAACACATTGTAAAAACAGCGATAACTGGCCTACGAACGAATCGATCTCGTTCGATACTTACTATTATCGGTATTGTGATTGGTATTACTGCGATCATGCTCGTAATGTCACTGGGCGCTGGAGCACAGAATCTTATTCTTGGAGAAGTACAAGGTCTGGGAACTAACACCATTGCAGTTATCCCCGGGCGTGAACCAACCGGTCCATCTGACACCGCACAGCTCTTTAGTGATTCATTGAAGCCGGCTGACATCGTTGCTTTAAGTAAAAAAGCCAATGTCCCAGGGCTTGTTTCCATTATGCCAACCGTGCTCGGTGCAGAGACTGCTTCGTATCAATCAAATGCATATTCAGTGAGTATATTCGGAGCGACCGACCTTATTGCAAGCATTTTTAGCTTGAATCCATCGAAAGGTTATTTCTTTACGAGCGATGATGTGACATCAAGTAATGATGTTGTGGTCTTGGGTAATAAAGTCGTCGAGCATCTCTTTGATGGAACAGATCCTGTTGGGCAGAAAGTTAAAATTAAAGGCAGGAATTTTAAAGTTGTGGGTATATTGCCGGCTTCTGGCGGTGGTACATTATTTAACTTTGACAGCATGGTAATCATGCCGTATACGACTGCGCAGAATTATATTCTGGGTACGAATTATTTTAATAGAGTTATTATGCAGGCAGTGTCTGATGCCGCAGTACCCGTGACCTCTAATGACATTCGTCTCACACTTGAAGAATCGCACGGCATTACGGATCCGACTAAGGATGACTTCACGGTGCAGACTCAGCAGGACCTAGCGAATCGACTCGGCACTATAACTACAGCACTTACATGGTTCCTTGTGGCTATGGCATCCATCGCGCTTTTCGTCGGTGGTATCGGTATCATGAATATTATGCTTGTAGCGGTGACCGAACGAACACGAGAGATCGGTCTGCGAAAAGCGCTTGGTGCGACGAATAGCGATATTCTCACGCAGTTCCTCTTTGAAGCAGTTTTTTTGACCGGTATTGGAGGACTCGTTGGAATCATTCTCGGTTCTTCGCTCGCATATATTATTTCATATATCTTGTCCGCAGGTCTTCATCTTAATTGGCAATTCGTGTTTCCTTGGCTTGGAGCTATATTAGGTTTTGGCGTCTCGGCGCTTGTTGGTCTTGTATTTGGAAGTTATCCTGCATATAAAGCGTCAAAGAAGAGTCCGATCGAAGCATTGCGATATGAGTAATTTCTCTAACGTAGTATTATTTCTGTGCTTGATTAAAACGAGTAAAATCTTTTTTAAATATCACATCGCGAGCAATATGGAATATGCTATAGGTAATAAAGAACGCCGATACTACATCAATAGAATAGTGGAGATGTGCAGCGAGCATAATGATCCCGAATATAAATGAAGTGATAATGAAGAAATATCGCACCAAAGGCTTTGCCCAGAAAATAAGCGCCATGAGGAATGGCAGGCCAGTATGTCCCGAAAAGAAAAAGTCATTACCAAAGGTAAATGCCTGAAGGAACGCTGGCGCATCGCTATTTACGATACGATTAGGAATCGGTCCTAAATGCGTAAGTGTTACGAAGCCAGAACGTACGATGATAAAGAGCGCTATCGTCTTTAAAACAAAAGGAATGACTTTCGGTTGAAGAAGACAGAGTATCGTGACCGCAAGCCATAGTACGACGGGTCCATACACTGCAGCGCCATCGATATCGTATACACGGATATTATCGAGAACAAGGTCACTTACGGGGTTACCGGCTCGCTCCGTCGCATAGTGGGTCGCGTAATAGTTAATCGCGAGCGCTCCACCTAAAAATACTATAGAAAGGATAAGTGACACCACATAGGATTTGTCGATGAAACAGCTCTTGTATTCGCGGGCATATTCTGGGGTTATAAATTGCATCACTGTATTATACATCTATTACGTTTATGTTATAATCGCCACATGAATCAACAAAATACTTCAAAATTACAGCGCTTCTTTAATTGGGGAATCTTTATCGTTATTTTAGGCCTTATAATCTGGGGACTCGTCGCTGCGGGGAACAAAGCTCCCGGTCAAGCAACTAATCCTTCCAGCCCAATTGCACTTAATAAGCCTATTAGTTCAGCCGATTGGACGATTGGTTCGAGTTCAGCGCCAGTTACGATCGTCGAGTATGCTGATTTTCAGTGCCCAGCATGTCAGACTTATGCTCCACTTATCACACAGCTCTTAGCTGCAGAAGGGGGTAAGGTGTATTTCGCATATCGATATTTCCCATTGCCACAACACCAGAACGCAGTAAGCTCAGCACGTGCTGCACAAGCTGCGGGTCTTCAGGGTAAATTCTGGGAAATGCACGATAAACTCTTCGCCAACTATGCAGAATGGCAAGACAATAGCGACCCGACATCTATTTATCTCGGATATGCTACTGCAATAGGAATTAGCACGACAACATTCTATAAAGACTATAGTTCGACTGCGGTGGCGGATGTCGTATCAAATGGGTATCAAGAGTCAGTTGCAAATGATCTTTCATATACTCCGACGTTCTTTGTAAACGGCACTCGTATCGTTATCCCTCAAGGATATGATGCATTTAAGAAAGTGATCGACGATGCAGCGACTGTAGCCGTGTCTGCGAAAGCATCGACAACAAGTTCAAAATAATGCTATTCAAACACATTCCAAAATTAGTCATTAATACTCTAATTGCGATAGCTGCAATTGGTTTTGTTGATGCAACGTATCTGACGATCAATCATTTCCAGAATGGCACTCCACCGTGTTTTGTTGGAAGTTGTGAAGTTGTTCTCACGAGCGCGTATTCAGTTATGTTCGGTATTCCGACGGCTCTCTATGGAGCTTTGTATTATCTCTTTATTCTCATCTGTCTTGGCGTATACATTGAGTCTCATCATGTTGTAACAAAACAAAAGTCATTAACACTCGTTCTCGCAACGACCGTGATCGGTATGGGTATGTCGATATATTTCTTTTGTATTCAGGCGTTTGTTCTACACGCTTTCTGTCAGTATTGTCTCGTATCGGCTGTGACGTCGACGCTCTTATTTATTATTTCTGTTTTTGTTGTGGTGAAATACCGTTTACCTCGAGATTTGAAGAGTTAGTTTTCTTTGAACTCGTAGTGCTCGAATTATTGGTAGCGCTTTTCGTACTCGATGTGGCTGCTGCAACAGAAATATCGGGAATAATATTACGCAGTGTATCGAGGCTTTGGAATCCGGTATATGTCTGGTTATTTACGACAATAGCAGGGAGTTTCGGGCCGATTTTGTACAGTGTTGTAAGTGTTGATACCGCATTAAGACCAAGATCATAGTCGAAAGAATAAATTCGTAGATCTGGATATTCTTCTTTAAGTGCAGTAAGGACATAGCCTTCATTGGTGCACTCGGTACAGTTTTTGCTATTTGAATAAAAATAGAGGATTGATATCGGGCGCGCATCACACTGGCGATAAATCTCTTGAATTAAAAGATAGTCTTTGATTTCGAGAAGGGAATAGTATTTTTTTAGTGTTTTAACGCTGTCACTGTCGATACCGTGCGCAGCTTCGGCTGTCTCAATTGATGTTGCGAGGTTGGAAAGTTGATCTGAGAGAATCGAGCCACTTACGATAGAACATGATGATTGTTGGAGGATTTCGAACTGTGTTTCTGAAGAGAGGATATCGATTGATATACTATCCTCGGTGCTTTTGATGTCTGCAATTTTACGATTATTAATGTAGTTGCTTAGAGAAAAAGCAACAATAAAAATGCCGATGGTCAGCAAGAGGACAAAAATGTATTTTCGTTTATCGTATGTTTTCATATGTTTTTGCGCATTTTATCTCCACGGAGTTTTCTTTGATAAAAGTACATTATATACTGCTTTACCAAGCCATAGTGGGGCAATGAGACTATAAAAGCATATAAAATAGAATATGTCACGTGACGGTTTCATATTTCCTTCAGACATTTTTTTGCTTTTAAAGATGATGTATACACTTGTCGCGAAGAGCATAAGAGCAAGGACGCTCGTCATATCGAAGCGATAATACATTTCATTGAGTGTGCCGCGTACTGTCGCCCATATACTGTGAGTAAATATTTCTGGTACACGTACTCCGACGAGCAACATCCGTTCTATGTCATTACCTAGCGCTCGTAACGTTTGATATATAAAACTTCCAGCGAAATAAAAGACGAAAACAATACCCACGATTGCAAAGGGAAGCGTAAGCATACCCATATTACCGTATTTTTTATTGAGAATAATGTGTTTATAATCAATGAGATTTTTGAGAAAGCCATATGACCAACGTGTGCGCTGACGATAGAGTTTTTTAAATGTCGGAGGTGTGATGGTGTAAACAAGAGCATCGTAACAGTTAGCAATGCGGAACCCGTGCGATTGTATTCGAAAAGCAATTTCCATGTCTTCAGTATTGTGAGCGTGGTGGAATGGTCCGATAATATCGAAAACCGTGCGGCGGAATATTGAGAAAGGCCCCGGTGTTACATTGATTGCATCGAGGTAACCAAAGACTCTTTTGGTGAAGACGCCAACATTGTATTCTGCGCGTTGGATCTGTTGGAGAAAAGTTTTTGATTGATGCACTCGCATTGCTGGAGTTACGGCCATGGTTTGGAGATCGTTAAAGTACGGAATCATTTTAATAAGTGCATCTGGATGAACCATAGAGTCAGCATCAAGACAACCAACAATGTCAGTGGTACATTCACGAATACCGAGATTGAGCGCGGTGTATTTGCCACCGTTTTTTTGTGTGACGACGCGAACATTCGGGAAGCGCTTTGCAGCGAGCTGTGCATTCGCATATGTTTCATCCACGCTACCATCATCAACTACAAGGATGTTGAGTTTGTCCATTGGATAATTGAGACCCATGAGAGAAAGGATCGTTTTCTCAACAGTTTTGGCTTCATTAAAGCAGGGCACAATGATCGTCACCGTTGGAAGGATTGCTGGAAGAATGAGCTTTTCTTCATTTTCTTCTGCTTCGAAAAAAGACACCAAAAGAAAGATTTGGAAATAAAGGCTCAAAAAAAGGCTTATATCAAGCATTATCGTAGTAAAATCCATAGGCATATCTAGGATATACATGGTAGCTTAAAAATTGACTAGAGGCAACTATATAGGGCATAATGAGGATTCTGTGATACTATAGAAATAATGATTACCATCGCCACTACAAAGACATCAAAAGACTATGAACTTCTCGATTCAGGTGAAGGGGAGAAGCTCGAGCGATTCGGCCAAGTAGTTTTGTCGCGTCCCGATCCACAGGCTCTATGGTCGAAGAGACTTCCCGAAAGTGAGTGGAAGAAGGCGAGTGGACACTTCACACGCACTGCAGATGAAGGTAAATGGGTGATGAAAGGTGGAGAGAAGAATTGGCCGATCACACTTGGCGGGCTCACTTTCCTTATTCAACCTACAGCTTTCAAACATGTCGGACTTTTTCCAGAACAGAGTCCGAACTGGCAGTGGCTACAGGATATTGTTGCGAAAGCGCCGGCTCCGAAGAATACCATCGAAGTGTTGAACCTCTTCGGCTATACCGGTGGAGCGAGCCTTGCTTGCGCTACTGCTGGAGCAAATGTCGTTCATGTTGATAGTTCGAAATCCGCCATTACATGGGCTCGGAAGAATGCAGAGCTTTCAGGGCTTGCTGACAAGCCTGTGCGCTGGATCCTTGATGATGCGCGTGCTTTCGTCTCTCGTGAGATTAAGCGCGGTCGCACCTACGATGGCATCATCATGGATCCTCCAGCTTTCGGGCATGGAGTGGACAAAGAATTATGGAAAATAGAAGAGCACTTCCTGCCACTTGTGCGTGACTGTATGAAGCTTTTGAAGCCACAGCCACTTTTCTTTCTTATTAATGGATATTCAGCAGGGTATTCTTCTATTGCGTATCAGAATAATTTGCTTGAACTCGAAGGACGACTCGGCGGCACTATCGAAATGGGTGAGCTTGCTATAGAGGAAAGCATAAGCGCGCTTGGTCCACAGCGTCTATTACCAGCCGGAATTTTCGCACGTTGGACAGCTCAATAATTTAAATAATTTATATATTTCATGTCACACATTCCACAAATACTCGACGGCAGAATTGCGCGCGCAGAATTAAAAAAGGCGCTTATTGAGCGCGTATCTCGATATTCTGGTTCGGACAATTCTAAACGGCCTCGATTGGTTATTATTCAGGTGGGGAATAGAGACGATTCCAACTATTACATTCGTGCCAAGAAGAAGTTCGCAGCGGAGATCGGTGTTGATGAGAAGCATTTACAGTTTGGTGATGATGTGACGCAAGATGAACTACTTCGCGTGATCGAGACTGCCAATAATGATGTTGGAGTTCAGGGTATTATCGTGCAGCTTCCACTTCCGGTCTCTATCAATAAGGACGCAGTTCTCGCCGCTATCGCTCCAAAAAAGGACGTTGATGGTCTCGGTGCTGTGAATGTGAGTAAATGGCTTGAAGCCCGTGAAGATGCGATACTTCCCGCTACTATACGTGGTGTGCGAGAGCTTTTACAGTTTTATAATATTCCACTCGCCGGTAAGCATGTAGTCATGATGGGTCGTTCATCTCTCGTAGGGAAGCCGATGGCCGCAATGTGCTTAGGTGAGAATGCCACCGTGACGGTCTGTCACAGTAAGACACTTGATACGGCTAAATACACGAAAGAAGCTGACATTTTAATTGTAGCTATAGGTAAGCCCAACCATATCGATGCATCATATGTGCGAAAAGGGCAAATAGTAATAGATGTCGGTATCACAAGTGTCGAAGGTAAGCTTGTCGGAGATGTAGATTTTGATTCAGTTAAAGGTATTGTTGAGGCTATAACGCCGGTGCCTGGGGGTGTCGGACAGATGACCGTACTTGCTCTGTTTGAAAATCTTATTGATGCAGTTCTAGGGAAGGCGGACATGGTAGAATAAGGGGACTTTAGTAATTTATTATTTTAATTTATTGGTTTAATTTAATCTTTACATTTACATTTATGGAACATACAAAAAACAATGTTTGGAAAATCGCAGTTGTTTGTGGGCTTTCACTAACTCTCATGTTACTTGTAGTGTCTCTCAATCAGATCAAAGCACTCTTCGTGCCATCGAGTCTGCCTGCAGCGACCAATACAATTACGGTCAATGGTACAGGTAGTATTGTTGTAGTGCCTGATACAGCTACATTTACCTTTGGTGTTCGCGAGAATGCGAGTACCGTAACTGCAGCACAGAATGCCGCATCAGCCAAGGCTAATGCCGCTATTGATGCTATGAAGAGTGCGGGAGTAGCTGAGAAGGATATTCAGACTCTCTCATACAATATTAGCCCCAACTATGAGTACCAGACTCCTCCTTGTGTCTACACTACTTCAAACGGCGTGAGCACTAATGTTTGTCCAACAGGTAAATCAATCCTCAATGGCTACAATGTCGATGAGACTGTACAGATTAAAGTTAGAGACATTACCAAAGCGGGGACACTCTTCCAGACTGTCGGTTCTCTTGGTGTAAAGAACGTTGATAATCTTCAGTTCTCTGTTGATAAAGTGGCAGTTGTTAAGGACGCCG
Organism: Candidatus Tayloriibacteriota bacterium; assembly: GCA_903893855.1. Lineage (GTDB taxonomy): Bacteria > Patescibacteriota > Minisyncoccia > Phycocordibacterales > PALSA-1337 > PALSA-1337. The sequence goes on along the minus strand of CAITNV010000021.1, from coordinate 20,479 downwards.
CGCGATCAAAGGCGATTGCCGATGCACAGGATAATGCCAATATGCTCGCCGCAGAACTCGGCGTTCATCTTGTTCGAGTGGTTAATTTCTCAGAGAATAACTATGGGGCTGTACAGCCTATGTATTATGCCGCTGAAGCTAAGTCTGTTGATTCTGTAGCTGCTGCACCGGTCATCGCTCAAGGTCAGAAGAATATCACTGATACTGTGTCTGTTACCTACGAAATACGCTAGTTATACCCACATTTGACTTTAAGCCCCTCATAAGATACTATTCTGGTATTGCCCCCAGAGGGGTTTTTTAATAAGAATCGGAGGTTCGTTTACGAAGATTTCGATTCAATACATATATGAATATTACAGAATATATCAAGGAAACACGGGCTGAAATGGCACATGTCACATGGCCAACACGCTCACAGGCTATTAACTACACGCTTCTTGTAGTGGCTGTGTCTGTGGGAACAGCGGCATTTTTGGGCATTTGTGATTATGTTTTCTCTCGTTTGCTCACATTGCTCTTTTAGTTCGCTACGCGCACATTATTATTAACAGAATAAATAAAAACCATGGGAAAACAACAAATTGGCGGCGAACGTAATTGGTATGCCATCCACACCTATGCGGGATATGAGAATGCTGTTGCTCGAAATCTAAAGCAGCGTATTGAATCTCTCGGTATGGAGGATCGTATTTTTGCGGTGCTTGTTCCAACGGAGAAGAAGATCAAGATCAAGGCCGGCAAGCGCGTTGAAGAAGAAGAGAAGATTTACCCAGGGTATATTCTCGTTGATATGATTGTGACCGATGATTCATGGTATGTTGTTCGAAATACTCCTCGAGTTACTGGTTTCGTTGGTTCCGGAGTCTTTCCAGTTCCTCTTAATAAGAAGGAAGTTGATGAACTCTTCGGCCGAATGAATGCTGGGGAAGTGAAGCACACGATTGACCTCTCAATCGATGATATTATCAAGATTACCGACGGACCTTTCAAGGATCTTGAAGGTAAAGTAAGCGAAGTCGACGACAATCGAGGCAAGATAAAGGTACTTGTGTCAATGTTCGGTCGTGAGACACCTGTCGAGCTCGACTTCTTGCAAGTTAAGAAATTATAAGGTACATTTCAGATAATCTACAAAATTATGGCTAAAAAAATCACAAAGAAATTAAAGCTCCAGATCGCCGGCGGTAAGGCTAATCCAGCTCCTCCAGTAGGTCCTGCTCTTGGTCAGGCTGGTATTAACATTGGAGATTTCGTTAAAAAGTTCAACGATGCTACCAAGGAAATGATGGGCGATATCGTTCCTGTCGAGATCTCAGTCTACGAAGATCGTTCATATGATTTCGTGCTTAAGACTCCTCCAGCTACATCACTTATTCTTAAAGCTATCAAGCAAGAGAAGGGTTCAGGTAAGCCTAACACTAAGAAGGTTGGTACTATTACCAAGGCTCAGATTCGAGAGATTGCTGAGAAGAAGCTCAAGGATTTGAATGCAAATGACGTAGAAGCAGCAATGAAGATCATTGCAGGTTCTGCACGGTCTATGGGGGTTGATGTTAAATAATACGTTAGTTTATAGCGTACTCAATAAATATCGTGCCGGCTTCTGTCGAGCGCGATTTTATTAGTTTTATTTTTTGCCCACTATCGCCGCCAATAATATCATTGAATAGGTGAATTCCTTGGCCGAATACTATTGGTTCAATGGTTATATATAGGCTAGTAACTAAACCTGATTTCATAAAGGCTGTGTATATCTGTGACCCTCCGCATATTGCCACTTCGCTGTATCCACGGGCTTCGAGGCTTGTTATGAGCTCTTCTGGAGTGCTTTGTGTTACCTCGACATTATCGGCTGGTCGTATCGATTCAGCATTGCGAGAATAGACAATATTGAGCCGGTCAGCGAGCGGTCTTGGCATGGTTTTGAAGGTTGTAGAGCCTATAACCACAACACCAGCTCGTTTAGTGAGCTCTACAAAGTGTTTTTTATCATCAATACTTGTCCACAATGCCGCATGTTCGGCATTTTTGGCTATGAACCCGTCTGCTGATAGTGCTGCGATAATAAAGACTTTCATAGGAAATTAAAATTAGCTTTTTGTCATCTATGATAATACCAATAATAGGATTATACTTCATGTATTAATTAATTAAAACCCTGCTTTAAATAAAATATATGGCAAAAAATTACGAAATAGAAATAAAAAGCCTTCTTGGATCAAAGGAAAATGCAGAGACACTCAAGAATAATTTAAAGAAATATTTCCCTGATACGAAATTAATCGGGAAGGGTAAGCAGCTTAACCACTATTTTAATTTGCCGAATAGTCTCGATGATTTAAAGAGTAAAGTAAAAGAATTTATTCCTAAAGAAAAAATAGAAGAACTCGAACACGTCCTCTGTCATGGACAGAAAATGTCACTACGAACACGCGACGCAGATGGGAAAGTTATCCTTGTTGTAAAGGCTTCGGTCGGAGACGGTTCAAGCTCAAACGGAGTGAAGAGAATCGAGTTTGAGTCAGTTGTTCCTATGACATTAGCAGAGCTTGATAAAGCATTGCTCGATGCCGGTGCTACCTATCAAGCGAAATGGTCTCGAGAAAGAGAAGAGTATCAAAGCGGGGATATGCAGGTGTGTATTGATAAGAATGCAGGTTATGGCTATCTCGCAGAATTTGAAAAAGTGACTCAAGATGAAGGGTCTTTAGATGCCGTGAAGCATGACCTCCTCGATGTTATGAAAAAACTCGATGTTGTTGAGCTTGCTCAAGATCGGCTCGAAAGAATGTTCGCACATTATAATGCACATTGGTCTGAATATTACGGGACAGAGAATACTTTCATTATTGATTAATCGAAAATTGCTATGTATCTTTCAGACGTTGATATAAAAAAAGCGATTAAAGAAGGACATATCGTCATTGAGGGATATGATGAATCGCGTATGCAGCCAGCGAGCTACGATATCTTACTTGGTAATAAGTTCATCGTGCACAATAGTCAGGCTACAATGGCTATAGATCCAGTAAATAAAATTTACCCAGAAGTACGTGAAATAATTATACCCGATGACGGCTACTTTGTTCTCCACCCCGGGATTAGTATTCTTGGTACATCGGTTGATTATTTTGGGTCCGAAAAGTATCTCATACAGCTTTCAGGAAAAAGTAGTCTCGCTCGTATTGGGCTTATAATCCACAATACAGCCGGTATAATAAATCCGGGTCATTTCCTCAATATTACTTTTGAATTGTGTAATCTGAATCATATGCCAATTATTCTTCGTCCGAATATGCGCATAGGTCAGATTCTTTTCTCTGAGCTTTCAAGTCCGCCAAGCAAGGACTATAAAACTACGGGTAGATACCAAGGAAGAGATTGGCAACATTTTGTAGATCCAAGGGAAGAAGAAACAAAAAAAGAAAAAGCAAAAATTAAAACTAAAAAGGTTATATCAAAGAAAAATAAATAAACTTCTATGGTAAAAAAAGCCAAAAATAAAATAATTAGGAAGCCTACCAAGAAGAGTTCGGCAAATATTAAAGAAGCTCGCCACCCAGAGTATCAATACCTTGATTTGCTTCAGGATATTATCGATAATGGAGTTGTAAAGCATGATCACAATACAGGTAATGGTCTCACGAGCGTTTTTGGTCGACAAATGCGTTTCGATCTTTCAAAGGGTTTTCCGCTTTTGACTACAAAAAAAGTTCCTTGGAATAGTATTATGCATGAACTGTATTGGTTTATGTCGGGACAAACTAATATCAAATATCTTGTCGATAATAGAGTGCCGATTTGGGATGATTATCCATATAAAATATATAAATCGAAAGCCGACAAGGGACAACTTCCATCACTAACTAAAGAAGAATTTGTAGAGAAAATACGTCTCGATGATGCTTTTGCTAAGATTCATGGAGAATTACCTCGTATATACGGTGAACAGTGGAGGACGTGGCCTGCGGCTGATGGTAGGAAGATAGATCAACTCGCTTGGGTTATCGATACCTTAAAAAATTTCCCCGAGAGAAAACACGCGATTCTTTCAGCGTGGAATCCTCAATTTCTTTATGCAATGGCAAAACCCGGAGATGCGCTTTCGTTCCCGCTTTGCCACATTCTTTTCCATTTCAATGTTTCTGGAGACAAGCTCTCATGTCTTCTTTATCAGAGAAGCTGCGATGTGTTTCTTGGAGTTCCATTTAATATTGCAAGTTATGCGGCACTCACGATGATTGTTGCAAAGATTACAGGGTATAAACCAGGCGAGTTTATCCACACTCTCGGAGATGCACATATATACGATGATCATATGGCACAGGTAAAAGAGCAGCTAACTCGAACACCAAAGAAATTTGCTCGGCTTGTACTAAGTGACAAAATAAAAGATTTACAAAGCTTTAGACCAGATATGGTCACACTCGAAGATTACGATTCACATTTGCCGCTTAGAGCTCCAATGACTGTAGCTGGAGGATTTAACGAAAAGGACAGGAAGGTATTTAAAGAAAATAATAGTGCAAAGAAGAAGGTGGTTAAGAAAAGTAAATAATATATAACTCCAATGAAAGACACAGCCATCAAAAAATTAATAGCAGCCGAGACTGCTCGTCAAAAAAAGGTTACTAATCTTATTGCTTCTGAGAACTATGTTTCGAAGGATGTTCTTGAAGCCCTAGGTTCAGCACTCACTAATAAATATGCAGAAGGGTACCCAGGGAAGCGCTACTATGGCGGAAATGTCATTATTGATAAGGTGGAGTCTCTAGCTATGGATCGGGCACTTAAGCTCTTCAGTCTATCTCCAGAGAAGTGGCATGTTAATGTTCAGCCACTTTCGGGTTCACCTGCAAATATCGCAGTCTATTTAGGACTGGTTCCACAAGGAGGAAAGATTATGGGAATGTCGCTTGATCACGGTGGTCATCTCACTCACGGACATCGTGTGTCTGGTAGCGGTAAGTTCTGGCTACAAGTACCTTTTGGAGTCGACAAGACCACTGAGCTCCTCGATTATGCAAATCTAAAAGAGATTGCTATGCGAGAGAAGCCAGCTATTATTGTGGCAGGTTTTACAGCATATCCACGAGTGATAGATTTTAAAAAATTCCGAGATATAGCGGACGCATGCGGTGCTTACCTTATGGTTGATATGTCGCACTTCGCAGGGCTTGTCGCTGGTCGAGCATATCCTACACCTTTTGAATACGCTGACATCGTTACTACGACGGTCCACAAGACGCTTCGTGGCCCTCGTTCAGCAATGATTTTCGCTCGTATCGATGCTCGAGAGCTCGATAAAAAGATTGATCGTGCAGTTTTCCCTGGGATGCAAGGCGGTCCGCATGAGAATCAGATCGCTGCTGTGGCTGTTGCTCTTCGTGAGGCTAGTACGCCAGCGTTTCGCTCATATGCTACGCAGGTCAAGAAGAATGCCACTGCTCTCGCCAATGAACTCTCAAAGCTCGGCTGGCGCGTAATATCAGGTGGTACAGATTCACATCTCGTGCTTATCGATACTTGGATGGAAGGCAAAAAGACTGCGACAGGTAGAGGTGCTGTCACGGGTAAAGAAGCGAGCGATCGCCTTGAAAAAGCCGGCATTATTGTGAACAAAAATGCCATTCCATATGACGCTCGACCACCAGCAGATCCATCAGGGATTCGCATCGGTTCAGCCGCTGAGACTACTCGAGGCAAGAAAGAGAAAGACTTTGTCGCTATCGCTCAAAAGATAGACAAAATCCTCACTCGTCAGAGCTAAAATACCAAGCAAAGACAAGCAAAAGCCGCTATTGGCGTTAGCCAATAGCGGCTTTTGTGTACTATTTCTGATCCTCTAGAAACTGGAATACTTTCTCATTAGTTAGAACGCCTGCTGCATATGCATAAGCGCGGTCTTTATCGGCGTCTTTATAGTGTTCGAGAAGGTGATTGACCTCAGCTTCGATTTCTTTCTCTTCTGCACGGATATTCTCAATATCTGCAATCTTGTTGAGGACGAGCTGGAGTTTCGCTTTCTTCTCAGCGTGTGGAGCCCATTCTTTACGTAAATCTTCGAGGGATTTTTTGGCATGCTTCAAATAATCATCAAGAGTCACTCCCATTCGAGTGATGTCTTCCTTGAACTGCGCTTCGATGCGATTGGTCTCATTGTCTACAAGGATAGAAGGGAGTTCTACGGTTGACTCCGCAACAATTTTATCCGCCATAGCAATTCGGCGTTTTTCGATAGTTTCGAGGCGTTTGTTCTCGATGATAGCGGCTTTGACCTTTTCACGGAATTCAGGTGATTCAAAATTGCCGTGATCGTGACCAGTGTGATCCGCTCCATCAGCTTCATGAGACTTCTTGATGCGAGCGATTGCTTCGTCAATTTCTTTCTCTTCGGACATTTCCGCGTCCTCATTTTCGCTTTCTGCCTTTTCACCTTCGGTTGTAGCGTCTTTTGCACCCTTCTTCACTTTCTTAGAAACCTTCTCTTCGAGAGGAGTCTCTTTCGCAATCTTTTTATAATCACCGAGTGTTATCTCAGGCACTACTGCAGTTACAATTTTAAATTCAAGAGGGTTATCAAGGGCCATCTTGGTGATGCTCACTTCTGGGCGACCGATAGCATCGATTTTATTATCGAACATGATAACAGGGTAGACATCGCTAATAGCAAGCTCCGCCATTTCCTCGAGTACTGCTTTCTCGCCGACTTTTGTAACGAGAATCTTTTCAGGGACATTACCTTGACGGAAGCCATCGATAGTAATTGCTTCGTTAATGTTCTTAAGTGCTGCAGTGCGGTATGTAGAGAAGACATGCGCAGGTAGTGTGGCAGTTACTTCTACCTTAGCCTTAGGGTGTTTGGTAATGGTAGCGTTTTCGTATATTTTGTCGCCTTTTTCTGTTGTTTTTGTGGTTGTTGTCGCTGTATTTTTTGATTTCATACGTAAATTATTACTTAATACTATTAAGGTCTTTCTGGATATCGTATATGTTCGTACTCGTACCTAAGGTCGAACTTGCCGACATGATGACATGAGTTTGCTCGATATGCAATGCTGCTGCACGTCTCATCGCTGCTTGTTGCTGTTCTTCTAGTGTATTGAGATGTTGGCCCCAATAATATATTGCAGCGGCAATAAGAATTACTACGATGATAAGTGCACCGATAATTGGACCGATGCCCCCTTCATTATTTTTTTGTCGGAGAAGGGAATTTGGTTTGTGCATATAGTTAGTTAACAGCTGACAGTTTTATTCTATCGAGAGCGAAACCGAGGCTTTCTTTTGCAATTGAAATGGCAAAATTGATATTCTCAGTTGTTGAAGCAAATACGCTCGGAGATGTGGTCGGTAGTACGTCTACAAGCTGGGACAATGTCGTCGATGCTGTTCTAATTGCATCATTAGATAGATCGAGACTCGCATCTATTTCAGAGTTTATTTTCGCGCTCTTATTAGCATCATCAGCATGCGCAAGAGTTCGAATTCTAATGTTCTCGAGATTCGATATCGTAACCGCAATCTTCTGTAGTGTTGCGATATTCTCTGTGGTGCTTGCACTATTGTCGAGCCGAGTTAGGTCCGAAGTCGTTGCTCTTGTCTGTAAGAGAAGATTACGAGCGTCGCGATTCTTAATGAGGTTGATTCGGTCTGCTTCAATTCGATCGTTAATAGATGCTTTCAAAGCAGGAAAAGCGAAAGATAATGGATTCGATATTGTCCTATTTGAACGCACTGTCGATATGTTCGTTGTTACTATCTCTTTCGCTTGAGCACGAGGAACAGCCGTACTACATGCTAGTACGATAGTGAGAATACATAGTATTTTGGTAAGGCTGTTTTTCATATGTGTGTATAGTTATTCTGTTGCAGCTTCCTTTGTCTCCTCCGCAGGCTTGCTGAGTGTGCCAGATGAACGAATATCGATCTTCCAGCCTGTAAGCTTCGCGGCAAGTCGGACATTCTGTCCCCCTTTACCGATAGCAAGAGACTGTTGATCATCAGCTACCGTTACTTCTGCGCGATTATCTTCTTTGTGAACGATAATGCTAATAGTCTTAGCCGGAGAGAGGGCTTTCTCGATAAATTTGCTTGCATCTCCATCCCACTCAATGATATCAATTTTTTCGCCTCCAAGCTCGCTCATAACTGTGGATACTCGAACACCTCGCTGTCCCACAAGTGAACCAACAGGGTCAATATGTGAATCAATAGAATGAACTGCGATTTTTGATCGAGAGCCTGCTTCACGAGCAATAGCCTTGACCTCAACGGTGCCTTGAGCGATTTCCGGAGCTTCGATCTCGAACAATTTCTTTAAGAATTGTGGATGTGAACGAGAAAGCTTGAGCATAATACCCTTAGGTGTCTCTTCTACTGCATATAGATATGCACGAATTCGCTCACCTTGCTTATAGTATTCTCCAGGGATTTGATCCTCGTAGGGGATAATACCCATAGCTCGCCCCATATCGATAAAGAGTGCACCTCGTTCTGCACGTTGAACCGTACCAGAGACGATTTCGCCTTCTTTCTTACCGAATTCATTCACAACTGAGACTTTCTCAGCTTCGCGAATCTTCTGAATGATAACCTGCTTTGCAGTCTGAGCTGCGATACGACCGTAGTCGGCCTTAAGCTCGAGAGGAAAGACAACTTCATCGTCTACCTGAGCACCTTTCTTAATCTTCTTTGCATCAGCAAGGAGGATATGATGTTCTGGGTTAAATCGAACACGAATCTCGTCTTGAGCTGTGTTCTCAATGTCTTGTTCATCTTCTTCTTCGCCCATGATAACTTTTGATTCATCAACGACGATTTTCACCTGCAAAAATTCTACTTTACCACTATCCATATCAAATGTAGCCCGAACAATCTGGCCTTTTTTGCCATATTCTTTCTTGTACGCTGTAGCAAGAGCAAGTTCAATTGCTTCAAGCATTTTCTCCTTTGGAATACCACGTTCCTGCTCCAATTGTTCTAGCACAGAATGTATTACTTTAAGATCAAACATATATTTTATTGTATTATTAATTGCCCTTTAAAAAACTAAGCCCGCCGTTAAGCGAACTGTTAATGTCTGTATATTAGCCTTTTTTGCGAGAAATGTCAACAGGTGATTTTGTGCATAACTAGAGCCATAAACTGTATGCTATATATGGTATAATTGTGGCTAATTATGCTCATCGACGATTCTCAATTAAAAAAATTTATCCTTGACTCAGGGCTCGTAACACAGGCCGACCTTCAATCTGCCGAAGTCACAGCAAATCAGCAGGGTAAAAGTATCGGTGACGTACTTGTCACTGATGGAAAGATATCTCCTGATAATCTCCGTCGCATACAAGCATATGTGCTCGGTATTCCTTTCGTTGAGCTCAAATCACAGAAGATTCCTTTCGATATTCTCTCGCTTATTCCAGAGCCTATTGCACGAACACATAATATTGTGGCATTTAAAAAGAGTGACGATACGCTCGAGGTTGCGATGTTGAACGTCGATGATCTCTCGGCAATAGATTTTATAAAAAAGAAAGTTCGATTGAAGATCGCTCCACGTCTAACTGATGCTGAATCTATTAAGAGTGTAATTGTCCAGTATCAAAAAAGCCTCAAAGCAGAATTCGGTGATATTATTATGAAAGAGTCTTCAGCTCTGAAGACGGTGTCAGAGACAATTGATGGTAGTACCGAGAGTATCAAAAAGATGGCAGAGGATTTGCCGGTTATTCGTATTGTCGACACACTTCTTAAACACGCTATTCTTCAGGACGCATCGGATATACACATTGAGCCTATGGAGGATCAGACTCTCGTACGATATCGAATTGATGGAATTCTTCATGATGCTATGGTCTTGCCTAAGAATGCAGAGCCACCGATCACTGCGCGCATTAAGGTGCTCTCTTCATTGCGGCTCGATGAGAAGCGCCTTCCGCAAGATGGTCGTTTCCAGATTGATATGAATGATGAACGCGTATCATTCCGTGTATCTATCCTACCAACATATTATGGAGAGAAGACTGTTATGCGTCTTCTTCGAGAGAATGTGTCTGGATTCACACTTGAGTATTCTGGCTTTCATGGGGAAGCGCTTGAGGCGGTACATCACGCTATCACTCAGACTGTGGGCATGATACTCACAACCGGACCGACTGGTTCTGGAAAGACGACTACGCTCTATACCGTACTCGATATTTTAAATACACCAAATGTAAATATTTCTACGATCGAGGATCCAGTGGAATATCAGATGAAACGGGTGAATCAAACGCAGGTCAAGCCTGAGATTGGTTTTACATTCTCTACAGGATTGCGAACGCTTGTTCGACAAGACCCAGATATTATTATGGTTGGTGAGATCCGCGACAATGAGACTGCTGCACTCGCGGTCAATGCTGCGCTCACGGGACACCTCGTACTCTCAACACTTCACACCAATAGCGCCGCTGGAGCTATGCCACGCCTCATTGATATGAAGGTCGAGCCATTCCTCTTGGTATCGACGATTAATATCGTGATTGGTCAGCGTCTCGTTCGAAAACTCTCAGATTCGAAAGAAAAATATTTCCTTACAAAGGATGAGATTAATGTGCTTAAAGTACATGTCGATCTTGATCGAGTGCTTGCGGCTCTGAAGAGTGAAAAGGTTGTCGGTGCTGAAGCTAACTGGGAAACGATTCCGCTTTTTCGAGCAGTTGTTGCTGGCTCAGATGAAAATGGATATAAGAGTCGCGTCGGCATACACGAAGTGCTTCGTATGACGCCGACCATACGAAGTCTGGTAATTAAAGGTTCATCTTCGTCAGACATCGAAGCCCAAGCTCGAAAAGAAGGCATGCTCACGATGCTTGAGGATGGAGTTTTTAAATGTGTGCAAGGTTTAACCAGTATCGAAGAAGTGCTTCGAGTAGTCTCAGAATAATATATGATTCACTACCAATATAAAGCAAAAAGAAAGGATACCGGAGAAATATACGAAGCGACACTTGAAGCTGCGGATCGATACGAGTTATATCGACTTATTCGTCAGTCTGGATCTGAAGTGGTGTCGTTTAAAAGTCTTAATGATAAGTCTTTGTTCCAGCGGATGTTCTCGGTTGGTCTTGGTGGAATTAATATGCAAGAGAAGATTCATTTCGCAAGGAATCTTGGTTCTATGATTCAGGCGGGGCTCGCTCCTTCTCGAGCTTTGAGCGTTATTGAGCGACAGACCAAGAAGCAGTCTATGAAAAAAGTGATTAATTCGCTCAATACCGACATTAGTAAAGGTAAAACCCTCGCAGAGTCGATGCAGAAATTCCCAAAGGTTTTCTCATCGCTTTTCATCTCCATGGTGAAGGCTGGAGAGCAGTCGGGTAATCTCGCTGAATCATTGAAGATCGTGGCACTCCAGCTTGACCGAGCGAATGTACTCGTCCGAAGAATTCGTGGGGCACTGATGTATCCCGCAGTGGTAGTGGTTGCAATGATTATCATTGCGGTCATTTTGCTCACGTACATCGTGCCGACTCTGCTTACGACATTTACCGGACTCAATGTAAAATTGCCGGCTTCGACGTTGCTCATTGTGAACTTGAGTAATCTTTTGCGAGATCATGGGGTGCTTATTGGTTTTATTGTTGTCGTGCTCTTGGCGGTCTTGTACATCGTAAGTCGTTTACCAAAAGGCAAAAGCGTTTTGCATTATTGTTTAATTAAATTACCGGTAATCGGAAGTATTGTTGTGGAAGTAAATGTCGCTCGTACTGCGCGTACACTTTCTTCACTGTTAAGTTCTGGAGTAGATGTCGTTGATGCAGTAAAGATCACGGAAGAAGTGCTCCAGAACGTTCATTATAAAAAGATTCTTTCGAAAGCAGGTGAATCGATAAAGAAGGGCCAACCACTTTCTAAAGTTTTTTCTGAACATGAGAAGCTGTATCCTACATTTATCACCGAGATGATTAGTGTGGGCGAAGAGACAGGTAAAATGGGGGAAATGCTCCTTGGTGTCGCGGTCTATTATGAAGATGATATTGAACAACAGACCAAAGACATGTCGTCGATTCTCGAGCCGGTAATTATGGTGGTGATCGGAGGCTTCGTAGGATTCTTTGCAATTGCAGTTATTTCGCCGATATATTCACTCGTGAATGTAATTTCTTAAATTATGTATCAAAAGTCGCGCGCACAAGGTTTTACACTGATTGAAGCCGTAATCGGCGGGGCTTTGTTTCTTGTACTTGCTTTGGCTGTGTATCAAGTGTACGTTTCTATCTTCGCGGTTATTGCGGCGAATCAAGATCAGACCCTCGCAGTTGAGCTCGCGAATGAACAATTCGAAATTGTTCGTAATATGTCATATAGCAATGTTGGCGTCCCTTCAGGAATTCCGACTGGAGTTATTCCTGAAGTTCAGACCATCACTCGAGGCAATATTCCATTTACCGTTACGACTATTGTGAGAAATACTGCAATATCGCTTGGTTCTGTCTCAGCAAGTACGACTGCAAGCACTTCTCCTTCAGAGAAATTAGTTGCGGTGACTGTCTCATGTGATAGTTGTAAAAATTTTAAGACACTAACACTCACAGGTCAGGTCGCCCCAAAAAATCTTATTGTCGACACGGTTGATGGTGCTTTGTCGATTAAAGCTTTTAATGCAAATGGCATTCCGATCGTCGGTGCTACAGTTACGGTTACGAATACTTCAACTACGCCATCGATCACGGTGGTAGATACAACCAACAATGATGGTTTATTGCAGATTGTTGGTGTACCGCCGTCGAGCTCTTCATATCATATTGTCGTGACCAAAGCCGGTTATTCTACTGATAAAACATATCCATCTGGAGCGTCAGGGAACCCTACTCCTACTAAGCCAGACGCTACCGTTCTTTCACAGAAAGTAACTTCAGCTTCTTTCTCGATTGATCAATTGAGCAGTCTATCGGTTTCAAGCGTTACGAATGGTTGTACCTTGGTGCCGAATGTCGGCTTCACACTTGCGGGATCGAAAACTATCGGTCCGAATGTTCCAAAATATTCAGCTACGACGACAACTGGCGGTACAGGGAAAATGACACTCAATAATATGGAATGGGATGCATATAGTTTCGGCCTAAACAGCGCGAGCTACGATCTTGCAGGATTAAATATTTTAAATCCAGTTCAATTAAACCCAGCGAGTGCTCAGCAAGTTCTTCTTGTTGTGGCTCCGAAGAATCCCGATAGTTTGCTCGTCACAGTCGAAGATAGCTCGACGAATTTACCATTAACTGGAGCGACCGTTACATTAGCGAAGTCCGGCTTCTCTTCAACGCTTACTACCGGACAAGGCTTCATCGATCAGACTGATTGGTCGGGTGGGGCAGGACACGATGCGTATACGATGAATGAATATTTTAGCGATGATGGACATATAAGTAAGAATACTCCGGTGGGGGATGTTAATTTATTGCCATTCACCGGACTATATCCTTCGAGCGGTTTACTTCAGTCATCTACGTTTGATGCGGGCACGACAAGTAACTTTGTAAATTTAGTCTGGCAACCGGGGAGTCAACCTCTCGCTTCGGGGACAACGAGTGTGAAATTGCAGCTCGCCACGAGTCCTTCAAGTACTCCATCGAGTTGGAACTTTGTTGGACCTGACGGCACCGGTGCGACATATTATACGAGCGCCAATTCTTCGATAGGTTCAATGCACAATGGCGATCGATACCTTCGCTATCAAGCTTTATTAACAACAGCTTCGGCGACAAATACTCCCGATCTTTCAGATGTCGCTTTTACATTTAGCACAGCATGTACTCCTCCTGGACAGGTATTATTCCAAGGACTTACGCCCGGTACATATACACTTACCACAAGTGCTTCAGGGTATACGACCAATTCCGTACCAGTTACCATTAATTCTCCGTGGTCATCGCAGACTGTTGTAGTTAGTCCATAATATGTAAATTACATACCGATATATGCGCCAAACTTTTTTCAATTTTAAAAAACAAAAGATACTCGCGAATCGCCGAGGGTTTACTTTAGTTGAATTATTAGTTGTTGTTGCGATCGGTGCAATTATTTTAATTGCGCTCACGAGATTCGAGCGCGATATTTACTATCTCAATTCAGTGCAGAGTAGCTCGCTTCTCTCGGCAGGGGATGCACAGAATATTTTAAATACTATGGTTAAAGAATTGCGATCGGCGACCCCCGGTAGTGATGGTTCGTACCCAATCGTGACGACAGGTACAAGTACGTTTACATTCTTTAGTGATAACAATGGCGACGGGGTGTCTGAAAAGATTACGTATACGCTAGTGGGAACGACATTGTTTAAAAGTGTCGTTGCTCCAACTGGCATTCCATTGTCATACCCTAATGCTACGGGTACAGTCTTCACCCTCGCTTCAAATGTGCGAAATGCTCGAAATGTTAATGTCTTCGACTATTTCGATTCCAACTATACCGGTACAAGTTCGCCATTAGCACAGCCGGTCACTGCTTCAAATGTCCGCCTTGTCCGCATCACACTTGTGCTAAATACGAATCCTAATTTACCTGTTGCACCAGTCACCTATACTAGCCAAGTCAGTCTGCGTAATTTAAAAAATAATTTATGAGAAAACTTTGCTCTACAAAAAAAGGTCTCATACTCGTGAATGTTTTAGTCTTCTCGGTGATCGCTCTTGTCATCACGATGTCTTTGGTAAATTGGGGAGCGACACTTTTGAAGCGCACAGTCCAAATGGTTAATAGTCAGCAGGCTTATGAGATTGCGGAATCGGGCATTGATTATTATCGCTGGCATTTGGCGAATCTTCCTTCAGATTATTATGATGGTAATGCTTCGTCGACTTCACCCGGACCATATATTCACCCTTTTCAGGATAAAGACGGCAATGTTCTCGGGCAATTCGCTTTGACTATTACACCACCTGCGACGGGAACATCTATCGTAACCGTGCGTTCAAAAGGAACTATGGCGAGTACATCGCTCTCGCGCACAATACAAGCGACATTTGCAGTGCCGTCTTTCGCGCAGTATGCCGTGGTAAGTAATGACAATATTTATTTCGGTTCAGGAACCACGATTTTTGGTCCGATTCAGTCGAACTACGGGATTCATTTTGATGGTATTGCACATAATATCGTTGCGAGTGCTTTGTCGCAGTATATTGATCCGGATTTGAATGATGGCGTGCAACGTTACGGCGTGTACACGACAGGGGATCCGACGCCACCCACCACACCACCAGCAGATGCTAATATTTTCTTAAGCGGAAGGCAGTTCCCCGTGCCAGTGATCGATTTTAATAATATTACGACTGATTTGTCTCAGCTTTTGACGATTGCTCAAAATGGCGGAAGTAGTTATACATCATCGGGAGTGTTGGGGTATTACATACTTCTACATACAAATGACACGTATGATATTTATAAAGTGACATCACTACAGTCACTTAGTGGCACTTGTTCAAATGATGCAGTTGGTTTGTCGGGACAAACCGGTTGGGGATCGTGGAGTGTAGTTAATAAGACGATATTTCGCTCGGCGGTGCCATTTCCATCGAGTGGTGTGATCTTCGTGCAGGATAATCTTTGGATTGACGGAGCTATTAATGGAGCACGGCTAACGATTGCTGCTGGAGCATTTCCCGCTAATCCAAGCACGTATAAGAACATTACGATTAATAATAATATTACCTATACGAATTTTAACGGTCAGGATAGTCTCGGTCTCATTGCTCAGAATAATATCAATGTGGGTTTTGTGAGTGCAGATAATCTTACGATTGATGCAGCGCTTGTGGCTCAGAATGGTCGCGCAGGGAGATATTATTATAGTTCTAATTGCTCAACTCCGACGGACCCTAATTATCCAACTACTTCTTCATATAGGAATTATTATATTCGTAGCAAGCTTAGTCTTGCGGGTATGATAGCAAGCAATTTACGCTATGGTTTTGCGTATACCGATGGCACTGGCTATCAAATACGAAATATTACTTATGATGGCAATCTTTTGTACGGCCCGCCACCGTCATTTCCTTCAGCTACTAATCAATATTCCACCATATCTTGGAAAGAGGTGCCCAATCAGTAACAGGGTGATATACTATTTAGTATTAATTTAACGTATATGAAAAAAAATCAAAGCATTGTTATCGGCAATTGGAAAATGAATCCTCAGACTTTAGTTGAGGCCAAAAGGATAGTTACAAAGACCAAAACAGTGGCTCGAACTCTCGAGCACACGCTTGTTGTAGCTTGTCCACCATTTCCTTTCGTATCTCTTGTAGCCTCAAAGCGTAATAGCGGTGCGTCTGGTAATCGAGTCCATGCTGGAGTGCAGAATGCCTTTTTTGAAGAGCAGGGTGCGTATACTGGAGAGGTGAGCACTCATATGCTCGCTGATATTGGCGTCGAATATGTTATCGTTGGTCATTCTGAGCGTCGCGCTCGAGGTGAGACAGATGTAGAGGTCTCTAAGAAAGTGGCTGCTGTTACACAATCGGGTATGACTGCGGTGCTTTGTGTTGGTGAGACAGTTCGTGATGCGCAGGGCGCGTATCTTAATACTCTTCGAGAGCAGATTAAAGCATCACTCCAAGCATTTCCTAAGCGCCAATTGAGCCAACTCATCATAGCGTACGAGCCTGTATGGGCAATTGGCGCGAAAGAAGCAATGACACCAGTACTTGTCAGAGAAATGGTTATTTTTGTAAAAAAAGTCATATCAGATACCTATGGTCAAGAAGAAGCATTAGCGGTGCCGGTGCTCTATGGTGGCTCGGTTAATTTTCGCAATGCAGCAGACATTATGACTGAAGGGCATGTGGATGGTTTCCTCGTTGGCAGAGAGAGTGTGAATGTGCCGGGTTTTATTGAACTTATTAAAGTTGTCGATGCTGTCTCAGCTAAAAAATAATATATGAAAATACTTACTGATATCGAACATATACAAGGGGTGAAAGTTTTGGCCCGAGTCGATTTTAATGTGCCGGTTGTTAACGGTGCTGTTGCAGATGATTTTCGTATTCGGAAGATTATGCCGACACTTACCTATCTTAAAGAGAAGGGTGCGAAGTCTATTTTAATGAGTCATATTGAGGATAATGCAGATCCAAAAGCGACACCTTCTCTGGAACCAGTTGTTGGTCATTTGAAAAAGCTCGGTATTGAATGTGTTTTTGTGAAGAATTATCGTAATGCAGCTGCTGCGGTTGAGGCTTTACCTGAAGGAGGATTTGTACTTCTTGAGAACCTTCGCATGAATGAAGGAGAGAAGAAGAATGATACGAAATTCGCTCAGGAACTCGCTTCTCTCGCGGATGTGTATGTTAATGAAGCATTTTCGGTATCGCATCGAGCACATGCTTCAGTTGTAGCTGTGACGAAGTTCTTACCGAGCTATGCAGGGTTCCTTTTCGCGGAGGAGATTAAGCGCTTAAGTCTCGCTTTCCATCCTGAGCGACCGTTTTTTTTCATCCTCGGTGGGGCAAAGTTTGAGACCAAACTTCCACTTATTGAGAAATTTTTGACCCTTGCTGATTATGTTTTCGTCGGGGGTGCACTTGCGAATAATTTTTTTAAAGAAAAGGGTTACAATCTTGGGAAGTCACTCGTTTCGCCGGAGAATTTTAACCTTGGAAGTCTTTTAGCGAATCCGAAACTACTATTGCCAGTAGACGTAGCGGTTATTGATGCGTCAGGTAGTTCGGTCAATAAAAAGCCGGATTCTCTTGCACCAGAGGATAATATTATGGACGTTGGGCCTGAGACCGTACTGATGCTCGAAAAGATAATTGCTCAAGGACCGAGTGTTGGTGCAGGACGACCAGTGCAGATTATTTGGAATGGAACACTCGGAGCATATGAACAGGGTTTTAAACAACCTACTCTCGAACTCGCGAAAGCAATTGCCGGAGCGACAGCAGGTGCTACGACAATTCTCGGCGGAGGAGATACACTCGCTTCTATTGCAGAGCTCAATATCGAATCTTCATTTAGTTTCGTTTCAAGTGGTGGAGGAGCGATGCTCGATTATTTAGCTACTGAGACACTACCCGGTTTGGAAGCACTAAATAACTGTACGTTGTAGTCTTACAGAGCGTCAATGATACGTTGTTTATTGCCTTCATAATCATCTATTTTCGCGACGTTTGCGGCGATTCTATCAGGGAAAACCCAAATATGTGCGTGAGGAATTTCTTCACCAACAATACGGCTGAGCACGAGCTCTACGCTAAAGGCTTTCCTCTGCGCGAGAGCGATCTTGCGGACAATTTCAAAATATTCGCCAACATTTGGCATATCCCACACCCAACGATAGTGCTTTTTTGGTATGACGAGAGTATGTCCGGGGGATTGCGGGTGTGTGTCTAAAAAGGCAATAAAAGAATCATCTTCATACACAATATGTGCAGGAATTTCTTTCGATACAATCTTACAAAATATGCAGTTTTCCATAGAGCTTTAGTATATCGCACCTTTTTAGCTTTGTCTGGTATACTCTGTGTATGAAACAGTATGCACTACGGCCACAGAGTGCCACTTCGGGAAGTGGCGATTTACTCGTAAGTTTACTTCGTCATCGGGGGATTGAGACGCCGGAGGATGTTGAATATTTTTTAAATCCCAGCTATGACAAGCACGTGCATGATCCTTTTTTGCTCCATGATATGGATAGAGCGGTCGAGAGAATATTGAAGGCAATCGCGGGTGAGGAGAAAACCGTAATTTATAGCGATTATGATACTGATGGCATACCTGGGGCTGTGGTCTTGCATGATTTTTTTAAAAAAGTCGGCTTTAAAAATTTTATCAATTATATTCCGCATCGACACGATGAAGGTTTTGGGCTCAATAGCGATGCTGTGGATCAATTTATCAAAGACGGGGCCCGGCTTCTCATTACGATCGATTGCGGTATCAACGATATCGTGCCGATTCGTGAAGCGAAAAAGGGTGGTATTGATGTTATTGTGACCGATCATCATCTTCCGCCGGAGAAATTGCCGCCAGCATTTGCCATCGTCAACCCAAAGCACCCCAAGTGTGATTATCCCGAGAAAATGCTCTGTGGTGCGGGAGTTATTTTTAAATTAGTCCAAGCGCTCGTGAAGAAGGGTAATGAGATGAAGGCTTTCACGAATCTTCCAGATGGAATTATTAAAGAGGGTTGGGAGAAATGGCTTCTTGATATGGTAGGAATAGCGACGCTCTCCGATATGGTGCCACTTCGCGGAGAGAATCGGGCTTTCGCTTACTTTGGGCTTATGGTGCTGCGTAAATCTCCGCGGGTGGGGATAGCGAGACTTTTGAATGAGCTTGGTGTAGATCAGCGATATCTTACTGAAGAGGATATTGGTTTTACTATTGGTCCACGTATTAATGCCGCGTCGCGCATGGGGGTGCCTATGGATGCATTTCACATGCTTTCGACAGACGATGTGAATCTCGCGCGAGAGCATGTGGAGCATCTCAATCATATTAATGATGAGCGAAAGGGGACGGTTGCAGCGATGGCGAAAGAAATTAAAAAAGTTATTAAGGAACGGTGGGACGGTGATGATAAGGTAATGCCGCGCGTAATTGTGCTTGGGAATCCCGACTGGCGGCCATCTCTGGTCGGCTTGGTTGCGAATACTATTGCCGAAGAATATCGCCGGCCGGCGTATATATGGGGTCGCGATGGAGAAGGAATTATAAAGGGTTCTTGTCGATCTGATGGAGAGACGGATCTGGTGGCGCTTATGCAATCGGCAGAGGATAGTTCACCGAAGACTTTTATACAGTTCGGTGGGCATGCTTTCTCTGGAGGATTTTCTGTAAAAAATGATAAAATACACACGCTTGGGGACAAGCTTAATGCGGCTTTTGATAAACTGGCTCGAGAAGAGAGGGTTGCTCCTGCAATTGATGTTGATCGAGAGATGTTGCTCGATGATGTTAATTGGGATACGCATCGGGTGATCGATAGACTCGCTCCATTTGGAACGGGGAATCCAAAACCTTTATTTATGTTTCGGAATATTGTGCCGAGTAGCGTTCGTGGTTTTGGTAAAGAGAAGAATCACCTTGAAATGCTCTTTAGTAATTCGCGCGGGATACCGGTGAAAGCAATAGCATTTTTTAAGACGGCTGAGGATTGGATGAGTGGTTATGGAGAGACGGTCATTGCAAGGAAGCCGCTCACGCTCATCGCTACATTTGAGAAGTCGGTTTTTCGAGGGAAGACGGAATTACGATTGCGAATTGTGGATATTATTAAAAAATAGTTACACATATGATTACAATTTTTACAGACGGTTCATCGCGTGGCAACCCAGGACGAGGAGGATGGGGCAGTGTTGTGGTGTCTGATCATTATGTCGCAGAATTCGGCGGTAGAGAGGATATGACTACGAATAACCGTATGGAGCTTGTGGCAGCGATTAGAGGCCTTGGCGGGGCTTTGGGGCCTGAGTTCGGGGCACTCGTGGAGGCT